>JALZVA010000175.1 GCA_023301335.1 Akkermansiaceae bacterium | reverse complement strand
CCTAAGAAATTCACCAAAGGTGACGCCAAGGATCTCTTATACCAGTGGTTGGGGGTCAGTTTCTTGTTCATTTTCTTTCTTGTCTCCATCATGGTTTTACTCAGAAATCGGAATCATTAGCGACCTACTCTCACCTTTCAGGCACGTATCTCTATTTTTTATACATCCACCACTAACCGCATCAACAACACGTGGAAGAATCCAGCCTTAATCCATTAGAGACAGAATTTATCCGTTATTTTTCAGAAGCGGTGAAAGTCTTTAGTTTACCTAAATCTGTGGGGGAAATCTACGGACTTTTATATGCCTCACCCAATCCTCTTTCCATGAATACTCTTGTGGAAAAGCTTCAAATTTCTAAGGGCTCGTGCAGCCAAGGTCTAAAAATCTTAAGAACGGTAAACGCGGTGATGGAGTTACCAGGGGGCAGATCTACGCTCTACTCTGCGAATATCGAGCTAAAGTCTCTCATTGCTGGTATCCTTGAAGAGCAGGTTCAGCCCTTATTCTCGGATACCAAGAAAACGGTAAAACTGTTGATGAAAACCGTAAAAGAAGAAACTGATCCCGATAAACGAAATTTCTACGAAAGCCGCGTTTCCAAATTGTCCACATGGCGCAAAAGAGGAGGCTTCATCATCCCTCTCGTCTCACGTATATTAGGAAAGCGTGGAGCATCTGGAGAGTGATCAGCTTCCAGCTCTACCCTCTTTTGAAACCTCCACCCTTGTAAGACAGACTACGCTCTGTTTTTTTCCTTCTTAGACTCGACATTGCCTCTTATTTCCTCCACTAAGCGGGATAATTTTTCACCCAACTTAAACGTCATCACTATGCGCACACACACCTGTAACCAAATCTGCCGTGAACACATCGGTAAAGAAGCAACTCTCATCGGCTGGGTAAAATCCAAGCGAGATCAAGGAGCTGGACTTATTTTCATTGATCTACGCGACCGCGAAGGAGTGACCCAGGTAGTTTTTAAACCTGAGGTTTCTAAAGAAAACTCAGAAATTGCTGACAGTTTACGTGCAGAGGATGTCATCCAGATAACAGGGACAGTGAGTGAGCGCCCTGAGATTAATGGTGAGTCCACCTTTAATCCAGAAATCTCGACTGGTGAAGTCGAGCTCATTGTTTCCACAATCAAAGTCATCAATCGCTCAGAAGTGCTCCCTTTCCAACTGGATAAGCCAGTGAATAATGAAGACCTGCGCCTCAAGTATCGCTTCCTTGATCTACGCCGTCCACAAATGGCACGTAACATGCAGCTACGTCACCGCGTTGCAAAAACCACGCGTGATGTGTTAGACGAAAATGGTTTTCTCGAAGTCGAGACCCCTATTCTTTCCAAGTCCACCCCTGAAGGAGCACGTGACTTCCTCGTGCCTTCCCGTATGCACCCAGGAAATTTCTATGCTCTGCCTCAGGCACCGCAGCAATATAAGCAGCTTCTCATGTGTGGCGGGATTGAAAAGTACTTTCAAATTGCACGGTGCTTCCGTGATGAAGATCTACGTGCTGACCGTCAGCCAGAATTCACACAAATTGATGTAGAAGCTTCATTCGTTGAGCAAGATGACATTGTCACACTTGTTGAACAACTGCTCGGACGTATCTTCAAAGAATCTATCGATGCGGATATCCCTACTAGCTTTGATCGTATTACATACGACGAAGCGATGAATACCTACGGTTCTGATAAGCCAGACCGCCGCTTCGGTTTCACCTTGCAATGCTTAAATTCGGTGTTTGCGAACACAGGATTCCGCGTTTTCTCTGGGGTGCTTAAAAATGGGGGCTGCGTCAAAGCAATCAATGCGAAAGGGCTAGCCAATGCGTCCGTGGGACAAATTGATAAGCTCACAAAAGCTGCTATTGAAGCTGGGGCTAAGGGCCTTGCTTATATCCAAGCGCGTGGTGCAGATCCAAGCCAATGGCGCTCACCTATCCTCAAGGCACTCAGCGAAGAGGAATTAAGCGAACTGCAAAAGACCATGAACATCGAAGAAGGTGACCTTGTTCTTTTCGGAGCAGGTGACTGGGATACGGTGTGTGATGTGTTAGGTCGCGTCCGCCTCATGTCTGCCGAATTCCTTAATCTTTTAAAAGGCAATACAGATCTTAATTTCCTCTGGGTAACAGAGTTTCCACTACTCCACTTCGATGCAGAAGAAGAGAGATGGCATGCTGTGCACCATCCTTTCACACGTCCCGTTCCTGAGCATGAGGAGAAACTCAAAGCTGGTGAATACGCAGGACTCAAAGCTCAGGCTTATGATGTGGTGCTCAACGGCTACGAGCTCGGTGGCGGATCTATCCGAATTCACGAGAAAGATTTACAGGAAGCCATGTTCACTGCCCTTGGGGTCACTGATGAACAGAAGTCGACCATGTTCGGTCATATCCTTGACGCCTTCAGCTTTGGAGCACCACCTCATGGAGGAGTTGCTCTAGGACTCGATCGTATTTCTATGCTCGTCACAGGTTCGGAATCTATCCGTGAAGTGATCGCCTTCCCGAAGAATAACAGAGGCTCCGACTTAATGTCTAGCTCCCCAGCTGAAGTTGACTTCAAGCAGCTGCGTGAACTCTATATCCAGAGCACCAAGAAGGATAAGATCGAGGCCAAACCTGACGCAACTCAGGGTTAAATCGTCCCTAAAAAATCCTCACAAAAATCTTAAGGCGCTCTGTGTATGCAGAGCGTCTTTTTACTTTTTCCCCCTCTTCTGTTTCATCTCTGCTATCACCTCTGAGGAAAAGCTTACATCCCACCTGCAGGCTTCGTATTTTTCTTAAAATATCTTTCATTTTTTCCGATTCGGTAATAATTTCCCCGCATGAATTCTATCCCGAATATCCTCGCTGAACGCTACGCTTCTAAAGCCATCACAGACATCTGGTCCGCATCTGGGCGCATCGTCCTTGAGAGAGAGTTTTGGATAGCTGTGATGAAAGCTCAAAAGGAGCTCGGTATTGATATTCCACAAGAGGCTATTGAAGCCTATGAGGCGGTAAAAAATCAGGTGAACCTAGACTCCATCATGGAGCGTGAACGTGTCACTAGACATGACGTGAAAGCACGGATTGAGGAGTTCTGTGATCTTGCTGGTCATCAGCATATCCACAAAGGAATGACCTCTCGTGACCTCACTGAGAATGTGGAGCAGCTTCAAGTTTACCGTTCACTTCTTATCCTCAACAACAAATGTGTCGCTTCGCTTTCCAAACTAAAAGAAAGATCAAAGCAATGGTCTGAACTAGTCATCACAGGAAGGACTCACAATGTGGCGGCACAACCGACTACCTTCGGCAAGCGTATTGCGATGTTTGGAGAGGAGCTGCTCGGTGCATTTTCTTCCCTTCAGCACCTCATCGAATCTTATACGGTTAGAGGTCTTAAAGGTGCTGTTGGCACACAAATGGATCAGATTTCTCTCTTCAATGGTGACTTGAGTAAAGTAGATCAGCTCGAAGAAAGTATCCGTAAGCACTTGGGTATCCCTAGTGTCTATAAAAACGTGGGGCAAGTGTATCCACGCTCTCTCGATTTCAGAACCATTTCCGTGCTATCCGATCTAGCAGCTGGGCCATCTTCTTTCTCAAAGACACTTCGCCTCATGGCTGGCCACGAAACCGCTTCCGAAGGTTTTGCTAAAGGGCAGACAGGTTCCTCAGCCATGCCGCATAAGATGAACTCTCGTTCTTGTGAGCGCGTTAATGGCTTCCACACCATTCTAAAAGGTTACCTCACTATGGCGGGAGGCCTTGCTGGGGATCAGTGGAATGAAGGTGATGTTTCCTGTTCTGTCGTCAGGCGTGTCATGCTTCCCGACGCTTTCTACGCTTGTGATGGCATGTTCGAAACCTTCCTCACGGTTCTCCAACAAATGGATTCTTACCCAGCACTCATCGAGGCAGAGACTAATCACTACCTTCCTTTCCTAATGACTACCACGATCATGATGGAAGCTGTTAAAGCTGGAGTCGGTAGAGAAGCTGCACACAAGGCTATCAAGGAAAATGCAGTCGATACGGTCAACCAGCTCCGAGCTGGCTCGATCAAAGAAAACGATTTGTTAGAACGCCTTGCTAACGATTCACGCGTTCCGCTAGAGCTCTCGACTCTTCAAGAGCTTCTCAACGAAGGTCGCTCTAATGTCGGCACTGCTCGCCAGCAGGTTATACAGTTCTTAGATACGGTTGAAGCTATCGAAGCTGCTAACCCAGGCGCTGCTAACTACACACCAGGATCTATTCTCTAGACCTTTTCTCTCTTCTAAAGCCCTGCAAGATCGATAATTTCTCGCAGGTCTTGGGTCGTAGAAAGAACCTCTCCATTCTGATCTATAAGAATGAGTTGAGGTAGTGTCTTTTCAAAATTTTCTTTAATCACTAGGTTCGCCTCTTTTACTCTCTTCTCTAGGTGTAATAAAATCGGCCAAGGAAATTTCTCCTTTTTCGCCCACTGATAAGCAACGCTCTTTGATTCATCCACATTGTAGTGGATTACTTCTAGTTCTTGTGATCCCTTGATTTTTTCATCATATAATTCCGCTAGTGAACGAGCTAGTTCCACACTCTTTTCATCTGTGCTTTTTCCTATAAAAATAAGATAATTTTCTGTGTCCCTAGTGGGCGAAATCCCAAAGTCTGATGCTTTCACCCTCACACTCATCATCCCTATTTCCTCAGACACTCTCGTCTGAAGAGGAGCTGTATCTACGCTGAAGAAATTCTTGTAGCTATATAGACCTCCAAACAATAGGCCCGTCATAATCAATACCCATTTTAAATCTAACATTTTTTATTTTCTTTATTGTTAAACATCGCTCTTCTAAACAAATCATTTACGTTGCCATATCCTTATAACATAAAACCCCTTGAATTATCAAGGGATTTTGCCTTTACTTTACAGTAAATAATTTTTTCTTAAGAAGTTCCTATTTTACTTTAGTCCAGCTAGTTTAAAGACTTCTTCTTTATTATCTGCCAGAACTTCACCGTCTTTAGAAAGAAGGAAATAAGAAGGGAACCCTCCTTTTAGATCAAGCTTCCCTCCCTTACCTTCAAAAGCCTGCACGGTATCACCCGGAATCATTGGCCACCTGAGTCTACGCTCTTTAGCCCATTTAAGAGCATCTCCCTCGTTATCACCACTTAGAAGTACTAATTCAAGTGAGGTATCCTTTGATATTTTAGACTTATACATCTCCACTAACTGTGGAGTAAATTCGTCACAAGGTGGTCACCAACTAGCTCCGTAATAAACGATATATTTCTCTGCGTCACCCACATTGGTTTTTTTCAACTCATTCCCCTCAAGCACAACTGCTGATTCGGATAAAAGCTTGGCGAGTTCACTTGTCGGCACAACCTCCACAGCCTTGGTCTCATTCTCAGCTTTAGCTTCACTCCCTGAATCACTAGGACTTTCACTACAGGATGAGAACAGCGCTACACCACTCATCATGGAGTACAAAATTAATTTTTTCATCCTAAGGATAATACTCTAAATAACGCGCTAATACCACTTTTTTCCATTTTATCTCACACAGCAACTCTCGCCAAAAGCTTCAAGAGTCTCGTTTAAAATCATAACTTTAAGATAATCAACAAAATGCAAACATTAGTTAATATTTGTTGACTTTAAATAAAAACTACTATTAAAAGCATTCATCAACTCTATTGCAGATTTGATAAACACACTAATAAAATATTATGCTTAAACAATTCAAAGAATTTGCCTTTAAAGGTAACCTCGTAGATATGGCAGTCGGCTTCATCCTCGGAGCAGGGTTCGCAACTGTTGTAAAATCACTCGTGAGCAATGTCATCATGCCACCTCTAGGATACGTTCTTGGAGAAGTTGATTTCACTAAGATGAAATTCAGCCTAAAAGAAGGTGTATCTGAGGTTAAAAATGCTGAGGGGGTGGTAACAACTCCAGCTGTGGAAGAAGTTGCTATCTTTTACGGGCAGTTCGTCACTGATGCGATTTCCTTCCTCATGCTTGCTTTCGTAGTCTTCATCATTGTGAAGAAGGTTCTCGAAGGGAAGAAGAAAGAAGAAGAAGCAAAGCCTGCTACGCCACCACGTCAGGAAGTCCTTCTTGAGGAAATTCTTGAAGCGCTTAAAAAATAAGCGAAACTATTTTCTAACTAAAAAAAGCTGTGTCCTCTTATGGATGCAGCTTTTTTATTTCATCCTCTTGAGCTTATTTACCAATACAGAAAGTTCCAAAAATTTCGTCAAAAATTTCTTCCGTATCAACTCGCCCAGCAATCTCTCCGACAGATTCCAATGCTTCTCTTAAATCTAGGGAAACAAACTCAGCTCCTTCAAAATTCACAAAACCTTTTTTAGATCGTTCTAACGCTTCCTTTGCTTTTTTCAAACACGCTTGGTGCCGTGCATTGATAGCTACTACATGTCCACCAGTGAGCACGTCCGACATAGAAAGTAGTTCGATGATTTGAGAGGATAGTTCCGTGACACTCTTTTCATCCAAACAGGAAATACGCACTCCCTCAGAGTGCTCCCAGCATGGGTCTAAACCGATATCAGATTTATTAATCACCAGAATATGGTGCCTTCCCTCAAGTTCTCCTTTGTTCAAAAGTGCTTCCCC
>JALZVA010000174.1 GCA_023301335.1 Akkermansiaceae bacterium | reverse complement strand
TTAGAACGATTTTTTTCCTCATAGACAGTTTCGAGTTCTGTGTGGAAAAGGCGGAAGATAGGTTGCTTAAATCGATCTGATTCCAGCATAGCCCATTGTTCTAGACGGTTAGAGGGGAGTGCGACTTTATAGACAGTTTCATCAAATGAAGTGTGGGCATTAACATTAGTGGCACCAAGGATGTTATAGAGTCGGTCCATTTCATTGGTGATGGCAAACTCCGCTGCCTGTTGGGAAAGCTTGTTAATTTCTGCGTAGAGTTGTTTACGTATCTCTGTATCATTCTCCTTTTTGTGCGTTTCAAAAAGTTCGGCTATACGTGTTAGAATTTTTTCCTCTTTGGCGAAATCTGAGGTCCCGAGTTTCTTGGTACCTTTGAACATCAAGTGCTCTAAGTAGTGGGCGATACCTGTAGCGTCTTTAGGGTCGTGGACACTGCCACAACGCACAGCAATTTCTGCATAGAAATTAGGATTCAGTTTATTTTCGGAGAGGTAGACAGTCAGGCCATTCTCAAGCTTGTAAATTTTTGTGTTAAGAAGGTCGTCGTCATGCACCAACGTGGGGTTAGCAAAAAGGTTACAGGTCGTGGCAAGGATGATCGATGAAAACAGGCGAAACATGCCAGAAAGTTAATCCATTTAAGCAGATTAGCTAGAGAAAAATAGTTGACCCTATCTTTTATCTACTTCCTCTTGATGGCACTGCGGAAGTAGCTTTGAGCCACCTTTTCTTAAAAACTATTAGAGAGGGTGGGTGTGTTTAGGTGTTCTATTGTTGTTCGACAGCAGCAGCAACTTGTAATAGCTGCTCTTCTCCTAAATGTGGACCTAGAAGTTGGACGCCCATTGGGAGTTTAGAATCTCCTTCTTTAATGGTTCCAGCAGGAACACTGATACCACAGATACCAGCAAGGTTGGCGGCGATCGTGAAGAGGTCTGCCATATATTCCTGAAGAGGGTCGTCTGAATGAGCTCCGTGGAGTGGTGCGGCAGTAGGAGTAGTGGGGGAGAGGATCACATCAACTTCTTTGAAGGCTGAGATGAAATCCTCACGAATGAGAGTACGGGCTTTTTGTGCCTTGAGGTAGTATTTATCAGAATAGCCAGAGGAGAGCACGTAGGTGCCTAAGATAATACGTCTTTTCACCTCTGGGCCAAAGCCTTCTGCTCTGGATTTACGATACACATCGATGAGCTTATCTGGATTTTTTGTCCTATTCCCGTAGCGGATACCATCGTATCGAGAAAGGTTGGAGGAAGCTTCAGCTGGAGCTAGAATGTAATACGTGGCGACTACGTAATCTGTGTGAGGAAGTGAAATATCAACCAACTCTGCTCCTGCATCTTCAAGCTTTTTCGCTGTCGCTAAGACCGCCTCACGAATACGTGGATCAATGCCATCAACGAAATATTCTTTAGGTAGGCCAATCTTTAAGCCCTTTACTCCGCGATGGAGAGCCTTCGTGAAGTCTGGGACAGGCTCATTGAGTGAGGTTGAGTCAGCGGGGTCATGGCCACACATGGCATTAAGAAGTAATGCTGCATCTTCCACGGTTTTGGTGAGCGGCCCAATTTGATCGAGAGAGGAAGCAAATGCGACTAGTCCATATCTGGAAATACGTCCATAGGAAGGCTTCAGACCAACCACACCACAGTGGCTGGCTGGCTGGCGGATCGATCCACCAGTGTCTGAGCCTAATGCAGCAATGGCTGTATGAGATGCTACTGCAGCTGCGGATCCACCTGAAGATCCTCCGACCACACGGGTAAGGTCATGTGGGTTATTGGTCTGTTGCAGAGCGGAATTATCCGTTGTGCTTCCCATTGCAAATTCATCCATGTTTGCTCGGCCAAAGGGAATCGCGCCAGCTTCTTTTAACTTGGTGATGACTGAGGCATCATAAGGAGCGGTGTAGGCATTTTCTAAAAATTTAGAAGCGCAGGTACAAGGTTCTCCTAAGACATTGATATTGTCTTTTATGGCGATAGGGATACCACCTAGGGGGAGGCTAATATCTGCCTGCTTGGCTGCTTGTCTTGCAGCTTCGACATCCCAGCTGAGGTAGCTGCCTACTTCAGGATTGGTTTTCTCAATAGAAGAGATGAGGTCTTCGAGGATATCTGATGGAGTGATTTCTCCAGCGCATAATTGCTTCCTAAGGGTAGCGATAGATAAAGTTGAAAGAGACATGCTAAATAATAAGTGAAAGTTTATGCTTCTTCGATGACCTTTGGTACGCGGAGTTGGCCATTAAGCTGGTCTGGAGCATTCTGAAGAAAGGCATCTCTATCTAGTCCTGGACGTGCCATATCTTCTCTTATGGTATCAAATACAAGAGTTGCATGAGATGTCGGCTCAATGTTTTCCACATCGAGTTCATCCAGTTTTTCGATGTACCCAAGAATTGATTCGAGCTGAGGAGTAAACTCTTGAGCTTCTTCTTCCGTTAGTTCGAGTCGGGCTAGGTCTGCTATTTTGCTGACGTCGATTGGGTTAGGTGCCATAGTGGGGGGAGTGAAGCGATATTAGCCCTAAAATGGAAGTCGAAAATGGATGGAGACACAAAAAAAGACTCAGAAGAAAATCCTCTGAGTCTAATTAAATTAAGGGTTTAATATCTAATTAGAGCCCAGCCTTGAGTTCAACATATTCCTTCTTAAGAGAATCAAGCTTTGTCTGAAGTTCAGCCATGTCGTTATGAACTTGTGTTAAGCGTTTGATCGTCTTGGCGAAATCGGTAACACTCTTTCTTTTTGGAGAAGGAGAACCAGCCTCTTTCATCCACTTAGAGATAGTTAATTGTGTAATACCATATTTCCTAGCAGCTTCTGCTGCACCACCACGGCTGTTCTTTGCGTTAAATTTGTCTACAAAGAGAAGGATGGCAGATTTTTGTTTTGCTGAATACCTAGTACCTCTTGCTGATTTATTTTTAGAAGCTGCTTTACGCGTGCTTTTTACCTTAGAATTACTTTTTGCTTTTGGCATGATGAAAGCATTATAACCTAGAAATGCTATTTTGCTAGAAATATTTAATATATAAATTTTATTAAAGATGAAGTTTTTTAAAACCTCTAAAATAAAGAAGCTTTATGAAGACCTTGCATATCTAATAATAGAGTCGTATAGAAATGTATGAAGTTGAGCATGTTTCAAAAAATTGCATTATTTTGCACGATAAGTTTAATCGTGCTCATTTTCATGGGAGGCATTGTAAGAGCTTCAGGCTCAGGGATGGGCTGCCCAGATTGGCCTAAGTGCTGGGGGCAATACATCCCGCCGACATCTAAGGAGCAGATAGATACCTCTAAGCTGGATCTTGAAAAATACAAGCGGAAGAGAGCTCGCTATGGGGGGAACCCAGAAGAGATCACAGAGGAAAATGTCATCGATGAATTTAACCCTGTGCATACCTGGACAGAGTATATCAATCGCTTATTATCGATGCCGATTGGTATTGGTTCATTTGTTTTACTGATTTACGCTCAGGTGCATTTCTTTAAAAAGCGGAAACTATTATTAGTTCTCTCTTATACCTCGGTCATACTTGTTCTAGTGAATGCTATTATGGGGGCTGTTGTAGTGTATACAGGGCTTAGTCCTGGTGTGATCACAACACATATGGCATTGGCTATTCTATTGCTATGTATTTTAGTCTTTTTAGTATGGAATGGAGGTGATGAGAGAAGGCACATGATCTTTTCGGATAAACGGAAGGTGATCGTATCCATAGCGTGGATACTTTTTGTTCTTATTTGCATTGAGGGGGTGATGGGTTCGCAGGTGAGGGAGATGACAGATGAGTTGAAAAAATCTCATGGTGATGCCCCTCGTTCGGAATGGACCGCTGAATTAGAAAACACATGGGTGTATTTAATTCATCGCAGCTTTTCATGGTTGATACTCCTATTCACCCTTACCTACGGTTGGCTAAACTTGAAATATGCACAGAGTAAGCTCACATGGGTAGAAGTAGTCGTGATATTAAATGTGCTCTCGCAAATGGTCTTAGGACTGGTACTTTCGAATGTTGGTATTTTACCGATTGCCCAAGTCTTACACGTCGGGTTATCTTCCATTCTAGTTGCGACCCTTTTCTATTGGTTATTGACTGCCACACAGGATCGACTAACTCCACAGGCAGCAATGAGTGGAAGTGATGGAAGAAATTAGGAGTGAAAGTAGGTGGCGGAAGAATTTCAGCCTCGATCTCTTTCAAGCGATTCCTCACGGGATGATCGAGACGATGTCTCTCACTTTTGCGATGGTGATTGCCAATAAGGTATTTGATTTTGGCAGTGTAGAGAAAATCGCGATTACTGCGGCTAATGCGATGGGCTTTTTTGTCAGC
>JALZVA010000173.1 GCA_023301335.1 Akkermansiaceae bacterium | reverse complement strand
CCAAGTTGTGGGATTCGAGCTCTAAAAGAACTCAGCAAGATGCGCTCCACCTTTACTATTCATATTGACCAACTCATCACTCAAGGCATGGAGGAAGGCTGTATCGTTGATCGAAAAATGCTAAATACTCATTATTCTAAGGGGATTTTTGAGCAATTTAAAGCAGCCATAGTTTTCTATAAGGACGATAGCTCCGAAAAATTCCAAGACACAGATGCCTTTATTGAAAAATCCACCAAGGTGGTGTTCGACGGCTTAGGCAGTGGTTTGTTAGATTCGCTTCTAGACGTCGCACGTTTCATGGTGCGTAAAACTCCTTTTGGGCAATCCTAATGAAAGAGCAAACATCTATCCCTAAGCATAAGGTCACCCGCGCGGCTAGCCTCGTGGGATCAGGGGCAAAAATTGGGGTGAGCTACGCAAAATTTGTCGTAAAGAAGGCTATTACTGGAAATGAGGATAAAACCGCATTCCACGAGGCAACGGCAAAGGAAAGTTATAAAACGTTTAGTAAACTTAAAGGAGCTCCTCTAAAGCTTGCTCAAATGCTAAGCATGGATAGGAACCTTATCCCTGCTCAGTATTCAGATGAGTTTTCCCAAGCACAGTACCAAGCTCCCCCGCTCTCTTACCCACTGGTGGTAAAAACCTTTCAACAAGAAATGGGGAAAGGGCCAAAAGAGATATTTGACACTTTTTCTGAAGCAGCTGTGGCTGGAGCCTCTATCGGGCAGGTGCACAAAGCCACTCTTGGGGAGGAGCAGTTCGCGGTGAAAATCCAATACCCAGGTGTCGCTCAAAGCTTAAACTCTGACCTGGCCATCGTCAAACCGCTCGCCATGAAACTATTCAATATCGATGCGAAAGGCTTAGAACCCTACATTGGGGAAATTAAAGACCGTCTGTTAGAAGAAACTGATTATCTACGCGAGCGAGAAGTTTCTGAAAAGCTCATCTCCCAGTCTAAGCACCTCCCATTCACTCATTTTCCGAGTTATCGTGAAGACCTCAGTAGTGAACGTATTCTCACTATGAGCTGGCTCGAAGGAGAGCAGCTAGATACCTATGCCGCACGCCAACAAGATCAAGTAAAGCGTGATCGGATAGGCCAAGCTATTTGGGATTTTTATCACCATCAGATCCACACGCTCAATGTCTTTCATGCAGATCCGCACCCAGGTAATTTCATCATCCGAGAGGATGAACTGTGTGTATTAGATTTTGGCTGTGTAAAAACACTTCCAGAGGATTTTTATAAGGACTACTTTCAGATCATCCACCCTGACATCTTAAAACCTGAAAATAGAGAGAAGTTCATTAAAATGCTCTATCGCTTTGACCTCTTGTTAGAAGAAGACACCCCTAGAGAAGCTGAGATTATGACTAGCCTTTTCACGGAATCAATAGAGCTACTTTCACGTCCCTTCATTAAGGGAGAATTTGATTTTGGGGATGAGTCCTACTTCGAGGAACTTGCCCTGTTCAGTGAAAAAATGCGCTCAGATAAGGAAATAAAATCACTGAGTCAGGCACGAGGAAGCGCCCACGCACTCTATCTGAATAGAACCTATTTCGGTGTCTATAACATTTGTGGTTCACTGAAAGCGCGTGTTAAAACAGAGATGCCGAATTAGGCTAAAGGTCTAGTAATCTATTTCTTCCTGTTCGCTCCTAGCAGAATCGGCTCTCCTTTATCCCCCCCTTTTTCTAGAATATCTGGTAACACAGAGTCCCACCACTTATCATATTCCTTGGAAAGCTGATCCACTAATTCTGGTTTCTCTTTAGCAATATTGGTTTTACATCCAGGATCATTCTTTACGTTGTAAAGTTCCCATCCATTACTCTCACTAACTCCCCAATGATAGGCTGCATTTGTGAGCGTGTAAGTAGCATGTTTATTCCCTTTGATCACATTGCGCAGCGTGGTGCATTGGCTAGAGCATTTTTTACACTCTGGATTATCACAAGGTCGGCTTTGAAGGAGTAGGTAATGGTGCTGCCTCACCCCTCCCATCGCATATTTATGAAACTCTGCGAGACCGCTTGGCCAGCGTGCCACATGCTGAAAGAGGAGTCGATTACTCGGCCATTGCTCTGTCTCTTTCGCTTCTAACAGAGGCACAAGGCTGTAACCTTCTAACTTTTCTTTAACATTCTCAGGCACTGGTGCCTTGGCGTAGTGACAAAGTGTCGGGAGCACATCAAGGTGGGCAGTAAGTTCTTCACTCACTTTAGGTTCCCACGTTCCTTTCCATTTCCAAAACGACATGGCACGTGAGCCACCTTGCCAAATCGTGCATTTGCTCCCACGCATGTTCGCATTATACACATCTAACCCAACTGTGACTCCATTGTCATTCATATAAACAACGATCGTATCTTCATCGAGGTTGTTCTTTTCCAAATACTCAAATAACCTGCCCATATTGTAATCAATATTAGCGATCATCGCTAAGTAAAGTGCCTGCTCTTCCGTGACCTTGCCCCTGAAAGGCTTGATGAATTCCTCCGGCGCATCTAACGGGGTGTGAGGAGAGTAAGTAGCGAGGTAGCAGAAGAATGGTTTTTTTTCTTTCTGGCTTTCTTCGATAAACAAAAAAGCTTCGTCAAAAAAGTTATCCTCTCTGAAGCCTTTGGTCTCATAGCGTTTTCCATTTCTAATCACTCCAGTATCAAAGTGCTTCAGCGGTCCTCCATTATTAGTAGATGCCCAAGAGAACCCTCTGGTCTCTGGGCGGTAGCCTTTACTATTTCCGAGGTGCCATTTACCAATGAAACCAGTCGCATAGCCCGCATCATGGAGAATACCAGGAAGGAGTGTTGCGTCTTTATGTAGATGCTCACGTGGCTGAATCGTATGGGTCACTCCATTTCTAAATTCATGCATCCCTGTAAGAAGGGCTGCTCGTGTGGGTGAGCAAGAAGGGCTAACGTAGAAATTATCAAAAGCCACACTATCTTTACGCATCTGATCTAGATGGGGTGTTTTAAGTAAAGGGTGCCCATGCGCACTAAGGTCTCCATAGCCTTGGTCATCACTGAGAATAAAGATGATATTAGGCTGCTTTGCTTTTGCTTTTCCATGGCTAACTAAAGAGAGAAAAGGAGCGAGTAGAATGGCTGTAATGGTGGGAATCTTCATTTTTTGAACCTGGAAAAGCGTTTGTATTGAATCCTTTAAATAGAATATAAGCTTAGGATACTCAAGGTTAAACGCTACAAGTTACGCTTGAAAAATAAACTAAAAAAGGGCATCTACGCCTTGTGGATACAATCTTTCCAGATCATCGGCCTGCGTTGGCTTTAGCTCCTATGCAAGACGTTACCGATCTTCCATTTATGCGGGTAATGGAAACCTTCGGAGGGCCAGATTACTATGTGACTGAGTATTTTAGAGTCTATGAGAATAGCCCAATCAATAAGTATATCCTCCGCTCTATCACAGAAAATCAGACTGGGAAACCTGTCTTTGCCCAGATGATTGGGCAGGATGTTGAGTCGCTCGTTAAAACTGCCCAGCAACTCATGGAGCATCCGGTAGCAGGGATTGACATCAATCTAGGATGCCCTGCCCCCGTGGTATGCAGAAAGGATGCCGGTGGTGGACTTTTAAGAAAACCAGAAAAGGTTAAGGCTATTCTAGGTCGTTTACGCGATTCCGTGCAGGGGAGATTCACCGTCAAAACGAGAATTGGTTATGAGACTGAAGAAGAGTTTGATGCTCTGTTAGAAATTTTTAAAAGCTTCGAAATTGACGCCTTAGCGATTCATGGGAGAACTGTAAAAGAGCGCTACCAAACGCCAGTTCACCCAGAACGTATAAAACAAGCAGTCGAAGTCATGCACTGCCCAGTTATCGCAAATGGGAATGTGGTGGATGTAGAAACAGGACGTGCCTACTTGGAGCAAACTGGTGCAGCAGGGCTAATGATTGGGAGAGGTGCGATCCGTAGCCCTTGGATTTTTGAGCAACTGAAAGCTAGCTGTGAAGGTCGAGAGGTGAAGCAGATTTTAAGACGTGATCTGCATGGATACATCAGGCTGCTGTTTGAAGCGATCGCACAAGAGCGGACACGCTACGAAGAACGAAGGCATGTGAATAAAATGAAAAAATACCTCGTTTATATTGCTCAAGGTTTAGATGCAGAATTTGAGTATCAAATTCGTCGAGTCCAATCAGCTCAAGATTTCCATACAGTCTGTGATGCATTTCTTCTTTCGGAACAGTTATTACCCCAGCGCCCTTCCGAGACATCAAAGCTATTCTGCGGGTTCAATGCACTACTTGGGTAAGAATGAAGGCTGGATATAGCCCTCTTGCTCAAGTACCGGAATTACCGTTTCTAAGACCATGCTATAGTGCAGGTAATAATACACCAAGCCTCCTATAAGTAGCGCAAGCATTGCTGCCCAAAGCCCGAACCAAAGCTTAGAAAAACGTATTCCGTAGCACATCCACATCCCTGTAAAAAAGCCAAAGATGAGGCCAGAAATATGTGCAGTATTTGCGATATGAATGCCTGTCCCAGCATAGGTGAGAACAAAGCATAGACCCTGCCACATGAATACAAAATTAAGCAAGCGTCGGTTAAAGATACTTAGAAACCCTGTCCAACGTTTCCATGAACCCCACATGAATCCAATCACTGCAAAAAGAATCCCAGATAGACCAAGAGAGGATTCAAAGATCAAATGGACACTAGAAGTCCAGAATTCAAACTCCCAAGCTTCAACTTTAAGAAGATCAAGTTCACCCACAAGAAGTTGATACCCCGTCGAAATGAAGGCAAAGAGTAAATATAACCCCAGTGTCTTCAAACTCCCCAAACCTCTTTCAAGGGCAGTGCCAACACTCAGCATAGCTGTCGCATTCAGGAAAAAGTGCATAACATTACCATGGAAAAAAGCATTCCCAACGAGTGCCCACCAATCCCCTAAAATAATGTTCAGATTATCTCGGTGCCCAAGCTTATTGAGCATCTCGTGCCTTGTCTGAGGATCAGATCCAGCATGAATATCAGTAAAATAGAGTAGTATCCCCGCAATCAATACCACAGAGTAAGTAACCACAGGCATCATCACCGGCAGTGCCTCATAGGGGCGCGAGCCTAACACCGGTCCAGCCTCATAGGGATGGTCTGGGGGAAGTTGTAAACGGAATGCCCGTTTTATTTTTTGCCATTCAAAACCCATAAATTTCCTACAAAAAACGCCGTCCAAATGAATCGAACGACGTTCTTATCTAGTGAAAATATCTCTTATGCTAAGCTCTCACGAGCTGTAGCGAGGGCGTAATCCCTATTAAGTTTAGCGATGTTATCCACGCTAATTTCCTTAGGACAAACAGCCTCACATTCGTATTGGTTCGTGCAGTTTCCAAACCCTTCTGAATCCATGCTTCTAACCATTCCTAATACACGCTTATCTTTTTCAGGTTTCCCTTGTGGAAGCTTATTCAAGTGAGCAGATTTAGCAGAGACAAAGAGCATTGCAGAAGCATTCTTACACGCTGCCACACAGGCACCACATCCAATACAGGCTGCAGCGTCAAAGGCTGATTCGGCGTCCTCTTTATTGATTGGAACTGAGTTTGCATCAGGTGCGGAGCCAGTTCGGACATCGATGTAACCCCCAGAGGACATGATACGATCAAATGCGCTACGATCTACGATAAGATCTTTTACCACAGGAAATGCTTTTGCTCTAAAAGGTTCAATGTAAATTGTTTCACCATCGTCAAATTTACGCATGTGTAACTGACAGGTTGTCACCCCATTATCCTTACCGTGAGGGATTCCATTAATGGTGAGTGAGCACATCCCGCAGATTCCTTCTCTACAATCATGGTCAAAGTGGATAGGTTCTTGCTCTTGGGCAATGATACGTTCGTTTACGATATCAAGCATCTCAAGAAAAGACGCTTCTTCAGGAATATCGGCAGCATCGTAAGTTTCAAGTCGACCTGCATCATTTTTGTTAGATTGCCTCCAAACTTTAAGCGTGAGATTGAGATTTGCCATAGTGATTATACGTGTTTAATAATTTGCGTGTTCAGCTAGGTTTAAGCGTTGATAAGAGAATAATGCACGATTTTTCCCATCTGTATAGGTGAATCAATATAATATTTCGACATTTCTCCAGCAATAGCATAGTCTTCTCTCACCTGAGATAGCGCGGCCTCTCTCAGCTTCACTTGAAAGCCTATGAAACTAGCCTTTGTCACTGATAGTTTTGTTCCCGATGTAAACGGAGCGGCCCGATCTTTAGCGCAATTTGTCTCTTGCTTAGAGGATTTAGGCCATTCGGTGAGTGTGATCAGAACTGGCGAAAAATGCACTAAAGACACCGTCGTCTCTTACTTTGAAATTCCCCGTTATCCTGAAATTAAAATTGGGGGTATGAGCAGCTATCGCTTCATCGAACTATGGCGAAAATGGACTCCTGATGTGGTCTACATTGCCATGGAAAGTCCGATGGGATACACAGCGCTTAAGGCATGTAAAGAACTAGGCATCCCTGTGGTTTCTGGATTTCATACTAATTTTCATCACTATACCCATGCTTTTCGGGTGGGCTTTCTCAAATGGGCAGTACTGAAACATATCAAAGATTTTCATAATGACACTCAGGCGACTGTGGTGCCCTCCCTCACCGTGAAAGAAGAACTGAAGCAGTTAGGTTTTCATCATTTACATTTGGTAAGCCGGGGAGTGGATACTACGTTATACAACTCAAATAGACGTTCTGACACCTTGCGAGAAAAATGGGGAGTTAGTAAAAACACACCCGTCGTAGGCTATGTCGGACGGATTTCCCCAGAGAAGAACCTCCCTCTCTTTTTTAAAACATTAGATTCTTTTAAACAGCAGGGAAAATCAATCGCACCAGTCATTGTAGGTGATGGGCCCCTGCTTCCATCCTTAAAAAAAGCTCATCCTGACTGTCATTTTACAGGTAATCTAAGTGGAGAGGAACTTGCTGAAGCCTATGCTTCCATCGATGTTTTTCTCTTCCCCAGCTTAAGTGAAACATTCGGAAATGCGGTAACAGAGGCTCTGGCAAGTGGAACCCGAGTGGTCAGCTTCTCTTACGCTTCCTCCCAGATGCATATCCAGCAGGAAGTTAACGGCTACCTATCTCCTGTAGGAGACACTACACGTTTTCTACAGCAGGCTCACAAGGCATTAGACAATGTAGGACATCCCGAAATCATTCAAGCTGCCGAAGAATCAATGCAGCTGGTTTGCTGGAAAACGATCACAAAAAAATTGGAAGAAGTCTTCCTATCTGTAAAAAAATAGTCCTAAGCGCAGAACTCTACTTAAAGAGGATTATCAAACTGCTCTCTCTGCGCAGAGGGCGGAACATTTTCCTTATCAAATCTCAGCACTCCTCCAGAGGAACCTCCATGTGGTAAAGATAGCCTAGGATGCGTAGATAGTCTTGGGAAAAGAAATCGTCTGTTAGACACCCAGTAAACTCCTAAGAGAAGGACGACGATGACTAAGACAGATACGATCACTATAATCCACCAGACATTAGAGATCTTACTCACACCCTCGAAAGCTTTTTCAGAGAGTTTTGATGCTCCTCCACTCGTTTGCTTCGAAGTATTCCCATTTAAGTCCAGGGGGAGATAGACATCCGCCACCATAGACTTTTCGATCCAATACATCCCTCTGGATAATTGCTTAATGAACTCATTTAGCTGAGAAGATCTGTTAGATCGTCGTTTTGCTCCATTTCTAATACTAGCAGTGAGTTCTCTTATTTTATTTGTAGCTACTAGGTTAGCATCTTTCCCGCCAAAATAAAGCTGGCTCCTCTCTGGCTCGCCCATGAAATAATAGACGATCACAGCAGATGGCTCAGAGTAATAAAATTGATTAAATGTCACCTGAGGAGATTGAGTCTGTGGCACTCGTTGGTTTTTTTCAAAGAGGTAGAAGTAAATAGAAACTGGAGATTCCTGCGCATAGTTTTCAAGCGCTACCTGTGTCTCCACATGCTCCTTATTCGAAAGGATCGATTGTGGATCATGAATTCCCTCATGGATCGGAGCATCGAAGTAACGACTCACTAACCACTGAGGAATGAGCTTCCGTGTATCATTCACAGGGGGAAGTTCATGCTCTTCAGGACGCGCGGGAATTGGTTGAATAATAGAAGGCCTATAAATCTCTGGTGGCATATCTGCATCCAGGGAAAGAGAAAGGTCGAAGGTATCAATATCAATTTTACTTGCTAACAATTCTTGCCCAGCAATGAGATGCTTCACACCAAGTCGCTTCACTGGATCAGGATCCCATTCAGGTAGCTCCGCACTCACTTGGCTAATGCTACATACAAAAAAAACGAAGACTATGAACTTACTTAACACTAGGAAAGAATACGGTCGGTTAAATGTTTCTTTTTCAAGGTGAACTTCGCCCAGCGTGCTTTTGCTCGGATCAGCTTACGGATACCATGTCGCATAAGTTCCAAAGCTTCAAAATAAGACGCATCTAACAGGTAAGGGTGAGCAGGTGCTAAGACTTGAAAACAAGACTCTGAAGTCAAGTAGGGCTCTAGTTGATATCCATAGCTGATCGCCACCTGCTTGCTATGTGCATCAATCACAAGAAAAACCCCCGAATCCCTTACAGCAGAAGCGGGCAGGTCCACATACCTGGGGATATTCAATGCCCATATTCCATAGGACTGTACGTTTTGTATATCACTTAAGTCCGCAGAGTGGATACTAAGAAAACAAGTTGGAAATTCTTTTGAAAATTTACTGATCCAACGTTCGATTTGACGCCGTTCCTTGATTTTAAAAATACCTGCCCCATCATGTAGTAAGCGTAAATTTTGAGGATAATCCGCATACAGTTCACTCAACTGTGAGGCATCAGTATCACAATGAGGGCAACATTCAGCGCCCTCGTGAATAGGTTGATCGCAGAGTGGGCATTTCATTTATTCAAAACAAACGAGATGTGAGGACAATAAAGTTCAGGTTCCAGAAGGAAAGAATCGTGCCCCTTATCTGAATGGACAGTGATGTGCGTTACATCCATATCACTGTCCTCTAAGTGCCTCGTTAAGTCCCTCTGCTCCTCTGGGTAAAAACAAAAATCAGAATCAATACTAAACACCAAATACCTCTGGTGCTTACAATCTTTGAAAAGCTCTTGTGGAGAGGATTTACCAAGTACTCTTTCGGCATGGTAATTGGACCACATGTCAATAATTCTAAGGTAGGTGTTCGCATCAAATCTCTGTGCGAACTTTTTACCTTGGTGAAGCATGTAACTCTGGAACGTATCCTTCACCTTATACCAAGACAGCGTCTCTGAGTCTTGTTTCACAACAGAGCGTGCACGTCTCTCAATCGAATCTAAGTGCACAAACGTTTTATGTGATATCATTCTAGCAAGCGTCAGCCCGTAGTGAGGGGCCTCTCCTCCATAATAATCCCCTCCATTAAAGTAGGGATCATTCTCGATTGCTAGAATCTGCTCAAATAAAATGAGCCTATTAAGTACGGTGGTCTGATACCCCGCCGCAATCGAAATCACATTCTTTACTTTCTCTGGAAAAAGAGTCGCATAAGTAAGCGAGATCAATCCTCCTACCGAAGGTCCAATCACCGCATGAAGATGTTCGATACCCAAATTCCCCACAAGTCGGTCAAACGCCCGTGCTTGATCAGAAACGCAAAGGCTTGGGAAAGTAGAACCATAAGGCTCATGCGTAGCTGGATTTATCGAAGATGGCCCCGTGGAGCCATAACAGCCACCGAGATAGTTTGCAGAAATCACAAAGTACTTATCCGTATCGATAGTTTTCCCCGGGCCTATAAAATCCCCCCACCATCCTTGGTGCAGTTCCTCTTTCCATAGTTTAGAGCCTACAGGCCCTTCCGTGTTTACTCCTGATGCATGAGGTGTTCCAGAAAGGGCGTGATTGAGGAGGATCGCATTGGATTTATCCTCATTTAATTCCCCCCATGTTTGGTATGCCAGACGCACCTCCTTAAGTTCCTCCCCTGAGGCAAGGGAAAATGATGGAAAATCAAAGTATTGAGTGTGTTGAGTTTCAGTCTGCACGGCACCTTCCGTATAACTCTGTGCTTATCTTCATGCAATGCCAATGTGTAAGAATTCTCGCCCACTTCTCCAAACTTTTTCAGCTTACCTAGTCAGTTTATTCATCATTTACCCAACAATTTAAAATAATTCTTATTCTACCGTATCGCCCACTTCACAGTAGACTCTGTCACGAAATGGTCACAAACACCATAAACCACTAAAGATAAACAAGTTTTAAATATTCTCAAAAAAGCATCACGCATCAAAACAAAATTCAAAATCAACAAAAAAAACTCACAATTATTTAAAAATAAGACACTTAAGAAAAAAAACAACCGTTAGATCTCTCCTAACATCTAATCAACATAGAAAAAATCCCTTGAAACAAGGGCAGATAGAGTTAGAAGAAAGGTATGGGGAAATAACACATTCAGTGCCTGTCCCCTACTTACAATATATAACTACCACGTAATTTTATGCAAAAAAGTAAAGTAATAATGATGGCTAGTGCTGTCGCTCTAAGTGGCGTCACAAATGCTAGTGAAGCGCTCAGTGCTGCCACTATTCAATCTGGCGCAGCTGAAATTATCGCAAAGGGGAAGGAAACTGTGAAACTTCGTTTCGCTGGTCGTATCCACCTTGACTATAACTCACTATC
>JALZVA010000172.1 GCA_023301335.1 Akkermansiaceae bacterium | reverse complement strand
CAGTCGATCTCCGATGTGAAGTCTTTCGGGAACGAAGCATACGAAGAGGAACGCTATAATTCTTCATTGGATCGTTTCATGGACGAGACGCTCAAGGGTGCGAAGGCACGCGGCTTGTTCATTAGCTTTATTATCTTTGTGTTATTTGGGACAATTGCCACGGTGGTTTGGTTTGGAGCACAGATGCTCATTGAGGGATCGATTGCGGAGCGTGATTTTGTGCAGTTCATCTTGTTCAGTATTTTTGTTGCAGCTTCTCTTGGCTCTTTTCCTGAGATCATGAGCCAGTTACAAAAAACCGCAGGAGCGACCGAGCGCATCCGTGAGTTGACAGGTGAGATTGGAGAAAAGCTGGAATCCATAGGAGAGCTCCCCAGCGAGGTTAGTGTAGAGCTAGAGGGAGTGAGCTTTGCCTATCCTTCACGGCCTGAGAACCAGGTGCTTTCAGAGATGAGTTTCCGCGTGCCAGCTGGACAGCAGTATGCATTAGTCGGGTCTAGTGGCGGGGGAAAGAGTACGATTTTCTCTCTCTTGTTAGGATTCTATGAATCGCAGCAAGGACAGGTTAAGTATAATAATCAGGCGATTGATAAGTTAGGTTTAGCTGCGGTAAGAGACCTGATCGCTGTAGTGCCGCAAGAGGTGCTCCTTTTTGGTGGATCTATTTTAGAAAATATTGCCTACGGGAAGCCAGGTGCCTCTAAGCAAGAAGTGATGGAAGCTGCAAAGAAAGCAAATGCGCACGATTTCATTGAAGCATTCCCGGAAGGGTACCAAACCTTAGTTGGACCACGAGGGGTGAAGCTTTCTGGGGGTCAGAGACAGCGTGTAGCGATCGCCCGTGCTATCTTGGCCGATCCAGCGATACTGCTGTTAGATGAAGCGACCAGTGCATTAGATTCGGAAAGTGAGCAGCTTGTTCAGGAAGCCCTAGCAGAGCTTATGCAGAATCGAACTTCATTGATCATTGCACACCGTTTAAGTACTGTGAAAGATGTCGATAAGATTCTAGTGGTTCAGGATGGGTGCATTGCAGAGCAGGGGAGTCATGATGAATTGATTGCTCATGGAGGTATCTACAAGTTCCTCGCCGAGACTCAGTTTAATAGCTAATGGAGCTTACTGAGAAATGGATTGGGAAGGTTGCAGGCTGGAAAGTCCTGAAGGCAGGCCGAACACTCTGGAAATCAGGATCGGTAAAAAGTGTCGATTCAGCGGAAGCTGGTAAAGAAATTTCAGGGCTGGTAGGTGGAGGTGAAAAGCCTCGACGAGTGCGGGTCTATATCCACGGGGAGAATGATGTGGAGAATAAGTGCACGTGTTTAAAGGCACGCAGAACTGGGGAGATTTGTGAGCATGTGGTTGCTCTTTTCCTCCAGCATCTCAATGGCGCTCCAAGCCAAAGCGAGGAGTGGTCGCCTAAACCGAAGGCCAAGCCCGTAGCGGTCTCTAACTTTGAACCCCAAAATGTATCCATCCACTTGCCCCCTAAATTCCCAGAAGGGATAGAGAAGGGACTGAATGTAAAAGTGGAGATAGGGGAAAAAGAACTCAGCCCTTATGATCTTAAATTTTGCGCGTGGCTCTATCAGATCGGGTTGAGAGAGATTCCACCTTTACTCTCTCTGCGTGCAGAAGATGTAATGAACCTCCTAGATGCGCTATCGGGGCATGAGGAACTTTCTCGCGGTGGAGAGCCCCTTAAAATTGTGAACAGCTCCTCACGTCTCCCTGTGGAGGTGGAGCATGAGGGAGATCGGATCGGCTTTTCCTGTCTGCGTAAAGAAGGTGTAGAATGTTTAGATCTTAAAGGTGCAGTTGCGTATTGGGAGGCTGCGACAGATTCTCTTTCACTCATTAAAGCGGCACGTGGAATACTAAAAGAAGGGCAGATGCAGCGTTTAGCTCAGGGGGGAAGCGTGTTCATGTCGGTGCGACAATTTATTCAAGATGTGGAGAGTTGGGAGGAGGTGTTAGACTGGGGGAATACAGGCTTGTTAGAATCGCTTCGCCTGATCCCCGCCCCAGTGCAATTCATGCTTCAGTTAGAAGGCTCACTTCAGCATCTTCAAGCACGCCTTTATGCACGTTATGCCGGCGGCCTGAAGCTCGCCTTAGGCACTGCTGCGGGGAGTGAGGACTTCCCGATTCAGGATAGAAATAACGAAGGCGTTTGGTTCATGCGGAACCATAAGGCAGAGCAGGAGGCCGAGTATGAGTTACTACGCTATGGATTTAAAAGAGGCAGAGATGGGCAGTATAGTTTAGAAGAGGAACAGGAGGTGTTAGACTTCCTCAGTGGAGGCCAGCCAGAGCTACGAAAGAAGTGGAGCATTGAAGCGGGGAGCCGCTTGAAGTCGATCCAACAAAATGTGGTGCGAGTGAAGCCAGATCTGAAGATCGAGGGAAGTGGAGAAGACTGGCTAGCCTTTGACTACGGTTTTCAGACCGATGAGGGGAAGGCTGTGCCGAGAGAGGCAATCGAGAAGATGCTGCGAGCAGGGAAACGCTCGGCTACGACTAAAAATGGGAAGCGGATTATCATTTCCGATTTTGATGCCCAGTTAGTGCAGGAGGTATTACGTGATGTAGACCCTCGCCAAGAAGCAGGGAAGTATTACGTGCCGAAGAATCAAGGTGCCTATCTTAAACGTTTAAAAAGTTTTTACGGCCAGGGAATGAAACTAAGTTCGGAAAAGTGTCTAGCAGACTTACCCGAAGCTGTGCGCGGACTCTTGCGTGATTACCAAGGAGAAGGAATCGCCTGGCTCTACCAGCGTATTACCGAGGAAGGGGCTGCCTTACTGGCGGATGATATGGGCTTAGGTAAAACGCTACAAACGCTTTCACTTGCATACCTTTCTATGCAGCAGGAGAAAAAGCCCACATTGGTTGTGTGCCCGACTTCTTTGTTAGAAAACTGGCAAGATGAGGTAGCCAAGTTTTTCCCAAGCTTAAGCACATTAATCCTTCATGGGCCAGAGCGTAAAAAGAAGTTTAACGATATTCCAAATACAGATGTAGTAATCACCAGTTATGCTCTAGCGGCGAGAGATCTGGAGGAATATACGAAGCATGAGTTTTCTTTACTAGTGATTGACGAGGCCAGTGTGATCCGAAACCCGGATACGCAGTCAGCAAAAGCTTTAAGAAAATTCACTGCCCATAAACGTATCGCTCTCACAGGAACGCCAGTGGAGAATAGCCTCCAAGATTTATGGTCGATTTTTGAATGGATGATGCCTAGTTATTTAGGGGCTCGTACAGAATTTAAAGAACGCTATGTAGCTCCTTGCTCGGGGGCGAATCCTGATAAATCAGTGCTGAAGCGACTACGAATGAGGGTAGAGCCTTTTATGCTACGCCGAACAAAGCAAGAGGTAGCCCGTGACCTGCCCTCAAAAATTGAGCAAGTGGTGTGGTGTCATCCGACCGCCTTACAGTCGGAAGCGTATCAAGCTGTGCATCGTAAAGGCCTAGAGCAGATTCAAGACGCGGCAAAGCAGGGCGCAGGGCGAGCCAAGATGCAGATGCTCACAGTTTTACTCAGGATGCGGCAGGTGTGCTGTGATACGAGACTGTTAGATTCTGATTCCGGGGAAATGCATGAAACCTCTGCAAAGTTAGTGCGATTACTAGAATTGGTTGAGCAAGCCGTCGATGGTGGGCACAGGATGTTAGTCTTTAGCCAATTCACCTCGATGTTAGGCCTAATCAAAGAAGCATTAGAGGCAGTGGGAGTGAGTTTTTGCTATTTGGATGGTGCCACTAGAAATAGGGGAGAAGTAGTTAAACAATTTCAGAAAGAAAATGGACCGACTGTATTTTTAATCAGTTTAAAAGCTGGGGGATATGGACTGAATTTGACTGCTGCAGATATGGTGGTGCATTTCGATCCTTGGTGGAACCCTGCGGTCGAGGCTCAGGCGACAGATCGAGCTTACCGTATCGGGCAGACGCGTTCGGTGAATGTGTATAAAATGGTCACCAAAGGAACGGTGGAAGAAAAAATTGTCAGACTACAGGAGCAGAAGCGCAACCTAATCGATGCCACAGTGGATGATGAATCCCTTATGAGTGGGCTGTCTAAGTCTGAAATAGCGAGCCTCATGGGAAATACATAAAATTCCTACATTTTAGGGAAAGCTGCTTAAACACATGAAAAAGTGGGAATAAGGTTAAACCTTGAGACTCTAATATTCATGCAGAAACTATTGAGATGCGCGTCCTTTTTAGCCATTAGCGCTGTGGCAGCCTGTGCTAGTGAGAAGAAATCAAGTAATCCAATAGAGATTGGCAATATTGAGTGGGGGAGAAACTACGAAGAGGCTCTGAAAGAAGCGAAGGAAGAAGATGCACCGATGTTGCTATTTTTTCAGGAAGTACCCGGATGAAGTGGCTGTAAAGTATTCGGTCGTGAGGTCATGACCAACCCTATTGTAAAAGCTACTGCAGAGAACCACTTCGTCCCAGTGATGATCGTGAATAATAAAGGTGGCTACGATTCTAAGGTATTGAAAAAATTTAGAGAACCAGCATGGAATTATCAAGTAATGCGGTTCATTGACGGGGATGAAAAAGATATCATTCCTAGAAAAGATCAAGTGTGGGAAACACTTCCATTTTTACAAAGAATGAAGCAGACTTTAGAAAAGGAAAAGAAGCCTGTTCCAAAGTATCTGGATCTCGCTATCAGCGAAATGGATACGAAAAATCATAAAACCATCGCCATTGCCCAATATTGCTATTGGACGGGAGAAGCGAAATTAGGGCGAATCGAAGGTGTGGTGAGCACGGAGGCAGGTTGGTTTGGTGGCCACGAGGTGACGAAACTTACGTATGACTCAAAGGTTTTGGAGATTAAAGACCTATTGACTCAAGCAAAAGCCCTCGAGTGTGCAACAGCAGCGTTTATCCAAGATAAAGGAGATTTAGAGAAGGCAACAAAAGCTCAGATTTTACCTACCAAGGCACTGACAAGTAGTTATCGTAAAGCGAAGGCAAGTGATCAGAAAAAACAGGTCAACACGATCCAATTCCCAGAATCTGTAACAGCAGCTCAGATGACTAAATTTAATTCCTTTTTCCACGGAGATCGTAAAAAAGCGTTCGCGTTTTTGACCGAAGATCAGTTGAGCAGTTTAAAAGTGGCAAGATAAAAGGCTTTTTAACCGAATTTCTCAGCTAGGCTTGCTATCGTAAGATATTTTGAGTAAAATTCTGGCGATGAACAATATTTTGTGCCTTTTATTCTTCTGCTTATCTTCTTCTGTCTTTGCGACTCAGTTAAGAATGGAGGTGGTGAAGCAGGTGGTTTATTTAGAGGGAGGAGCACAGGAAGATAAACTAAGGATTGTTGATGTGCCGGTGGTGACCGCCTACGCATTTCCTGAGAGCTTATTAGCAGCAATGGTGAAGCCTTTCACCCCGATCACGGATGAATCATGGAAAGAGCCTAAAAATGTAAACATTGTTGCTGCTTATGGGATAAAACTAAGCGGCGATTATGAAGATGGTGGAGATAAGTATAGGGTTACTATTAACCTCAGTGAAGCCGCTGCACCCAATAAGCATTACCCATTTTCGGTAGAGGAAGTAGTTGCCAAGCTAGAAACATGCCTAAAGCAAATGTGGCAAGGCAATGAGGAAATTTATGGCAAACTCGATATCCAATGGGTGAAGACTGAAGTTAAAAAATAAAAACAAAGGTTCTATTTTCTTAGTCTTGGTTCACGGTCTGTTTGAGAATGATTAAACTGGGATCACTTTTTCGTCCATCTTTAGTAAGTTCTTTAATGTCTTCTGCGTGGTGTTTAGAAGAGTCATATAACACGACGGTGACTTTATCTCCCGCCTGTAAAAATCTCTGATCGCTATTTCCAAAGTCGGCATATGAGGTGGCCCCGATAGCGATAAGTCCAAATTCTGGCTGCGCTTCATCCAGCATAGAAGAGAGATTTTCTAGAGGCCCTTGGTCTACTTGCGTATTGATTTGCTGAACAACCCAATCTGTCAGAGTACTGTTAAAATAACAGTACTCTGAAACTGCCGTGTCCTTTCCGTAGGTGTGATAGGTCCCATCACGCTCAAGAAAGCTGGAAATTCGGTAGCGCATGACGGAGCTCTCTAAGGAGTCAAAATCATCGATGGGGAGAATGAGTTTAGCCATTCCCTGAGTGTTTCTCCCCCAATTTTTTTTCTTACTAAGCTTTGATTCAGGCACTCTGCGTGAGCAATCATTAAAGGCAGTGTAGCCAATTACAGAAAGCCCTTGGATAAGTGCATTGGCATTGTTAGGTGACTGGTTGTAGTTGAATTTCACCACGAGGCACATTTCTGGCTCTGGCTGAAGGTGGGTTTGCTGGGCAAGATTGATGGTGTCAGAGGAGAGTGGATTGGTGGTCAAAAAGCCTTCGCCGGAAGAAAGATACCAAGGGAATAAACCTTTTGGAGCGTTTTCCAAGGCGGCGATATCCTTGAAGTCATCTGCCTCACCTGCCTGCCCGAGATGTCCAGGTTGATTTCCTGCTACGCCTAGCCCAATCCAAGA
>JALZVA010000171.1 GCA_023301335.1 Akkermansiaceae bacterium | reverse complement strand
CAAGTTATCGCAGGGTGGACAGAAGGGTTACAACTCATGAAACCAGGAGCTAAATATACATTTATCATTCCAGGTAAGCTAGCTTACGGGGAAAGAGGAAACCCAGCCATCCCGCCTAACGCCACTCTCCTGTTTGACGTGGAGCTACTCAGTTTCCATTAGGTTTCTCTCCTTTTACCATACCGCATATAGTACACTCCCACCCACCGTCACCTCATCAGAATTATCAAATTCTACCTGATCTCCTGCTTGGTTGAGCCATTCACGCACGCCCTCAACCTTAATCTTTTTCTCCCCACTATTACTCCAGAATGCTTGAACTATGGTTTTCTCTCCCCCTCTTACCTTCTGTAGACGTAAACTGTAAACGGCTTTATCCTCTCCAAAATTCCCATTATCAAAATGAACGACCTCTGCATCATGCACTAGAGCGTTCAAAGTTTTCATCGCCTCATAAGAAGGACGCTTCCTTACCGTATCCCCACGGTTATCCACTAGCCCATATCCAGGTGCGATCAATTGATGCCAGTAATAAGTTCTCAGGCGTCCAGAAGCAATCGCTAACAAATATGAGCGAGCTAAAAAATCTGCCTGTGTCTGCTCGTCGACTAACACCTCCCCCTTACATGGAGAAAATTTACCCGTCTCTTTCAGAGGCCAGTTACACTCTGAAATCCACAGCCTCCCCTTCGCCTTCCAGCTCACCTGACGCATGATGTCTATCAGATGGATTTTATTGAGAAAATTACATCCTAATTGCGTATTTTCAGGTGCACCACGACGGTCTACATAGAGCTGCACGCCATAGCCATCGTAATGTCCTTTACGGAAATGAAATAAACTCTCTAACAAAGAAGGAAGTTCAAAATCAATCACCGACCCTCCCACTAACTTCACCTCAGGAGCTTCCTCTCGGCACAGTTTACGTAACACCTGGAAAAAATTAAAATAGTCCCCAAAATGAAAAAACGCCCACTTTCTACGATTATACGCACTCCCCACATGGATATATTCCACGCGACCCTTTAATCGCTTAAGAATTTCACGCAGAGCTTTTTCTAACATCTGAGGGTCTTCTAGATACAATCGATTCTGAATAAGCTGCACCGCCACCTCTCTTCCTTCGCTAGCCAAGGTATCTATATGCCTCATATAGTCGTCTATTTTATCCAACTCACCAAGAGGGATACGCACTAACAGCTGATTCACTCCTAATTCATCAACGAGTTCTTTCACCTCATCTAAAGCAACGATCGTCTTTCCCTCACACTCCGTCTCCATATGCACAGATACACCTATGCACTTCCCCACAGGCTCCGGCACCCATAGCTTACGAAATAATCGGAGCAATAAAAATAGGGGGAGTAAGAAGAGTAGCAGCACAGACTTTAGCTGCTGCCACCACGATTTCATATAAATTTTTCGCTTAAGTTGCTTATCCCTTAATATACGAGGCTGATCGGAATAGTGATCCCAAGGGTATGATGGGTGATCTTTCATTTTTTCTTAGGAAAGATCTTACGTAATCGCCTTTTATTTCTAAAGTACCGCTGTGTTTTCACTACTGATTGGCTCAGTAATGTTTCACATCGAGACACATCCACATCGGCCAATTCCGCGTAATGAGCCAGCATTGACGCTCTCAGTTCAGCCTCAAATGGTAAGCGAGATAAACTCTCCATAGCTTTCTCCAAAGGTAACTCATCATACCAAGTGATGCGGTTGATATCCACTAAGGAAAATTCATGCCCACCCTCCACCGCGGAGACTAGTATGTTTTTCAAATTAAAGTCTCTATGTAGCACACCCTTCGCATGCAGAGCCTGGCTATACGCCATAAAGTTCTGCATCAAGCCTCGTTCTAGATTCTTCCTCTCGTGATAAATATCAAACAACGTCCTCACCCCCTCCGCATACGCACACACGTAATAGCTCGCCTCCAACTTCCCCTCAGAGCAATATTCAAAATAGCCCACAGGGGCTGGCGTCTGGAATCCTAAATCCAATAATTTTTGGGCATGAGTATAGGATTTTTCAGCCTTAGACTTCGCAAACATCCCGTAAATATAATTCTGAGGAAATGAAGGAACCCGAAATGCCTTAACCACACACTCGCGTCCCTCAAATTCGACTTTTTTCAACACATTTCGGCCAGTCTGAACCACCTCATCAGATTCCTTAAATAGATCCAATACCTTCTCACACTGGGAAGATATACCTCCCTCATGGTGTAGAAATTCTCCACTAAGATTAGCCTCGGAAAAACGCATGAGATAAAATAGGTTCGTGTATGTAAAATTCGGTTTTTATCAAGCTAAGCTTAACGACTCAGCCTGTTTCATAAAACCCAAAGCCATTAGTGCTCTGCCCCAATATTTACACAGCTTCCCTAAAAATTACTAGATTAAATAGCTAGTATCTTATTAGTCCTTATTGCTAGTGTATTTAAGCCCTAAACACATCTTTCGTTAAATTGCGCATACAGTGTAGTGCACTCCCTTTAACCTTCAATTTTCTCGCTCCGGTTTCCCGTTTTTCATACCTTCCTGTTCGCGCTTTTAAAGCCTTGAAGAAACCATTCACGAAGCCCTCG
>JALZVA010000170.1 GCA_023301335.1 Akkermansiaceae bacterium | reverse complement strand
GCTGCAATTTCAGCAGCAGCTCTTGCCTCCTCTTGATTAAAACCTCTCGATCGGAAAGCTTTTTCAATCAAGGTATTGTGCTCATTTTCTAAGATAAGGTAGTCCATAGTCAAAAAATCTAACAATTTACAAGCTGAGGGTAATGATCGATGATCTTAGCGATTAGCTCATCCAAGGGTAAAGAAACATCACAATATAACGCATCATTAGGATGCTCAAGAGTCTCTAACTGCGAATCTAAAAGTGCCGGAGGCATGAAATGCTCACTAGCCTCAAAACGAGCTCTAATCCTCTCACGTAATAGCTCTTTATCAGCATGGAGAAAGAGAAATTCTAAATCTGCAGCCCCAGTTCGCAGCTTGTCACGGTAAGATTCTTTCAATGCCGAACAAGCAATAAAGCTAGGGTAAACTTCTTTTCTCTGTGTACAAACTAACTCAGCTAAAATCTCTAACCAAGGCATCCGATCCTCATCTGTTAGAGACTCTCCTGAAGCCATTTTTAAGCGATTCTCCTCAGGATGATAGTCGTCACCGTCATAGAATCTACCTCCAATAACTTCTGCAAGAGCCTCACCTAAAGTTGTTTTACCCGTGGCGGAGACACCCATTAGAATAAATACGTTCGATTTCATAGGGACAGACTTTAAACACTTAAGCAGGGTTGACAATATGCGCACAGGCCTCCGCTCCATCACGAAGAATGGCCATCACATTCTGAGCTGACGCAGAAGCCATTGCCACATTTGTCTCCGTTGTATTACTCGCTATATGAGGAGTCATTACAAGGTTTTCTAAATTTCTTAAATCCTTATTCGCATCGATAGGTTGATAGGGTTCCTGAATGAACACATCGATGGCTGCTCCTGCTATACTCCCATCTGTTAGAGCATCGTAAAGATCATTCTCATTCACCAAAGATCCTCTAGCTGCATTAAGGAAATAAGCATTCGCGGGCATGAGAGAAAAAAGCTCTTTATCAGCCATTCCTGTGGTTTCAGCAGTCACCGCCATCATCATCAGGACAAAATCAGCCTCTTTGACAGCATCCGCCAAATCCGTCGTGATGCGTGCCACCGGAACTTCTTTTTGAAATTCCTCAAACGTTTCCACCTTAGAAAATTTACAAAATTCTTCCTCTGAAAATTGATCAAATCCTATCACATTCATGCCGAACCCGTAATGCGCACTTTTACAAATATCTTGTGCAATACGACCAAACCCTAGGATTGCCAGAGTCTTACCTTTCACCTCGACCCCACGTCTTGGGCTCCATTCCTGAGCACGCATTGACCGATCGAGAGCTGGGATATTTCTCGCTAACGAGCCGATCATCCACATCGCCTGTTCTTTTACTGAGGTATTCAGCACCCCTGGGGTATTTGTCACATAGATCCCCGCCGCAGTTGCTTTTTGCTTATCCACAGAATCATGCCCCACGCCAAAGCGAGAGATCACTGACCCAGTAGGTAGCGCTTCATAGAGCTCGCTATTATAGGAATGTACATCCGCAATAAAGCCGCGCACGCCATTCTCTTTAATCAATGCCGCTAGAGTAGACTCCTCTTCTACTACAGGTACAAATGTAAACTCGGTTTCCTCTGATAATTTTTCAAAAACATCAATTCCTTTAGCATAGGAAATTTCTGACACATAAATAATTTCTTGTTTCATACCCGTAAATTACATTCCTTCAATACCTGTAAGGAAGATCTTATTAATAAGCTATTTAGGTAAAATGATACACAAAATATCAAAGTCAAAAAATTTTACATATCACGCCAAAAGGTTCATTTCTTACAACCTTCTGCTCTCATAGAGCGAGGAGATTCCCCCGTATTTCTCCGTACAAAATTAGAAAAAGAAGCCTGATCTGGGAAACCAGCCTGCTGAGCTAAGTAAGCGAGAGGGATATCGTCCATCGCCAATAAATACAAAATCGCCTTCATCCGTTTTTCACGAATGACACTTGCTGGGCTCACATGAGCAATTTTATCAAAAATGCGCTCTAATGACCTCCGAGAAACCGAACTTGCATCCGCCAGTTCGTCGACACTTGGCCCCATCAAGGCATGACGATGAATCCACGACATCGCCGATTTATAAATCACAAAGTGCTTCGTCACAGGATGGCTCGACTGTCTAATAATCAGCTCCGGTGGACGCAACGTTGGCTGACCTGCAAGGCTATCGATCACCCCCGCTTTTTCTGCCAAAAACCATGCACAGCGACGACCAATTGTCTCCGTATGAAACTCAATACTGCTCAAGGTCACGATCGCATTATCACACAGGTGAGCATTATTATCAGCACCAATCACAGCCAGGTCTTGCGGAATTTTAAGGCCGCACAATAAGGCGGACTGCATCAATTTAACGGCCAAGTCATCAGAGGCCGCAAAAACTGCCACAGACTTTGGCAAGGACTTCACCCATTGGTTTAGCTGCTCCAACTCCGAAATCGAAGCCTCTGCACTAAGCAATAGTGCAAAATCAAGTCCCTCCTGCTGATTAAAAGCATCCCGCCGAAGCTCAGACCAAATCACTCCCTCATAGCCAAGAAAAGCAATATGAGGTAAGCCAAGACTCATTACTTCCTCATACGCGATGCGGCCAATTTCCCCATCATCCACATGTGGTGCTGCAGTATCCTCTACACTAGAAGGAGAGCGTAAGGTTACATGAAGCTTATTAAGATGCTCAATCTCCCTAATTATATCTGTAGACACCCCCCTTGTCACAAAACCGGAGGACTGATCCATCATCTCTCGCTCAATCTTTCCAGAGGACTCCAAGCTAGGGAAAATCAAGGTCTCCCACCACTCTTGCTTTTTAGACTCCTGCACAAACCCATCGAGCAAGGCCATTCCATAACTATCTAAGCTCCCGTCAATGTATATGATACGCTTCATGTGTGTTTTCCATACTCCAACCTTTCAAAGATAGATCGCCTATATTCGACAACTTTTTAACAGCTCAACACTCAATCACTCCCCTGAGCCTTGCTTCATTTTACTGATAATCCTTTGATTAAACTCATCCGCCATATCGTAGCCCACTTTTCTGAGTTGAAAGTCCAGTGCCGTCACTGAGATTAACCGAGCTGTATCACGCCCTGCTGCCACAGGAATCTGCACCAGTGGCACACCTACTCCTAAAACATCATACTCCTCTCTTACGGCACCGACCCTATCCACCTTGTTCAGATCACTCTCAGGACGAAGTTGGACGATCAAATCCACCTCGCTTTCATCACGGATTGCTCCAAGGCCATATAGATTACCTACATTGATAATCCCCACACCCCGCATCTCAATAAAGCCCTTCCCGAAATCCTCCGTAGAAGCTACAAGACGCTTATTTGCCTTACGAATTCTCACTTTATCATCAGCCACCAGTGCTCCACCTGCCTCAATGAGTCCGATTGCCGCCTCACTTTTCCCCGCCCCACTTTCACCAATGACCAAAAGCCCCACCCCTCGGTAAGAGATCATACATCCATGAATATTTGTCGTTTCCGCAAATTCTTGCTCTAGCAGAAACGTAGCTTGATTCATATACTCCATCGTCGTTAAGGGCGTTGTAAATACCGCTACTCCATTTTTCGTTGCCACATTGATCACGTCGTTGGGGATCGATGCATCTCTCGCCACTACAATACAGGGAATCCCTATATCTATAATACGCTGAAAACTAACCTCACGTTCCTCCGCAGAAGATTTGGCCATGTAAGAAAATTCTGAATTTCCTAGTACCTGAATTCTCTCATACGCAAAATAATCCACAAACCC
>JALZVA010000169.1 GCA_023301335.1 Akkermansiaceae bacterium | reverse complement strand
CCATCCATCTAAAGGTTTCACACTTGTGGAACTTCTCGTAGTCATCGCTATTATTGCAGGGCTAGCTGCCATCTCCACGCCGGTTATGATCAGACAGCTAAACAAGGCTAGAGCGACCAACGCTCTCAGTAATGCTAAAGACATTTACATTGGAGTGAGAGACGCCGCCATTAAGAGTGGCGGAAGAGCTATTATAGGCCCAGATGCCACTGCAGCCTTTGATACCCTTTTCTCTAACCGCACACTCCGTGACGAAAAACCGTTTTTCGTCAAAGGCACTCCTTCTGCTTTCGGATCGGCAGGGAATGAAGACAATATGCTCGTAGCGGGAGAAAATATTTTCTCACTAGGTGTTGGTAATGCGACCATTCCAGTTAATATCGTTTTAGACAGTGCTAATACCCCCCTGATTATCTGCCCAGTTCAAGCTGGTCCACCAGCCTCAATAACGGCAATTAGATTTGAAGATTGGTATGGGAGTCAGACTATTGTGCTCACTTCAGATGGTTCCGGCAGCGTCTACCCTCAAGATAGCACTGGAGCCATCGCCAACCCAGCGAATGGGATGGCATATCTCCCCAATACGCCTAGCGTGACAAATAATCCCTGGAGCGGACTAATCATGAAAGGAACGCCGACTGAGGCACTTGCCGATACAGCTCTCGTTCTTCCTTACTAAAAGGACTATCATAAGGGATTCATTTTAAGAAGGCCCGGTCATTCTTCAAATATTCTTACCTAACTTAGTAGCTCGTAGTTGTGTATTATTTCTTATAATACACGACCAGTTTCGGCTGGGCATACGTGTTTGGGTGCTCGCGTGAGCCATAGGTGACCTCTAGCTTATTAGCCAGTGTGTCATAGACTTTAATAGACAGTTTATCTCGATTTTTTATAGCTGAAATTAATTCTTTTGTCACATCGATTTCTATATCATCGCCGTGATTCCAGGTTGCTAGGACTGTTGAGCCTGTTGGTGCGTTATCGAGGGTGATGTCGTTTTCTTTCCACGATTTATTTTTGACTAATGCAGCGTGGTAATTTCCCGTTAGCTTTTCCTCTAAACTCGTCCCAAAGAGTTGGATTTTTGCTGAGACTATCTTTTTCCCGTTAATTGATGCTGGGTCAAATCGTAGATAGGCTGTGCGGGCGTATTTCTTACTGGCACTTCTGACCAATAACTCTGGACCAGCTCCAACATTCTTATCCCCTTGGAAATAAGCATCTGCCTCAGCTGGAAGAGTCACATCTGGCTTAGCCCGTGAGTCCACATAATCAATATAGTCATAGATGCGGTCGTTCACGTGTCTCATGCTCTGTTTGAGCTTTAAGTATTCCTTTGCCTTTATATCGATAATCCCTCTTTTAGCTTTTGCCTCTGTGAGGCTTCCGTCTTTAAAGTCGTCTTGAAAATTAAACCAATGAAAGCCTACTACAAACGGTTTCTCTAATTGTGTGGTGAGAAAATTTTCATAAAAAAGTGCTCGGGAATATTCGTCTTCAACTCTCCAGCCTGCACCTTTTTCTTCGAAATTAGGGATTTTCTCCATGGCATAAAATTCTGACATCAAGAGCGGTTTCTTTGACCAAATGGCGATATTTTCTAGCTCATTATTACGCGTTCCCCATCTGTGGTAATGATTTAGAGCCACAATGTCTAAATGCCTTCCCGCTGTTTCCATAAACTCTTTGGAGCGATTCCAGTTCTTATTAAAGCGTGGCCCTAGGATCATGTGATTAGGATCAACCTTCCTCACCGCAGCACAGACGACAGTCAGGTAACGCTCTAGCATTAAAGCTGCATAGTCATCCGCGTCATCATCTGTGAAATCCTTCACCCCTTTATTCCGCGAAGATAAGAACTTAACTGCAGCCAAGTAATTCTTATCTTTAGGGTCTTTCACTCCTAAGTGAGACTCTAGCCCCCCAGTGAAAGTCCAGGAGAGCTCGTTATCAATAAAGTATCCAAATACATGAGGGTCATTTTTAAATTGAGCAAAAAACTTTGCTTTTCTTTCACAAAAATCAACAAAGGCGTCATCAAAAACAGCAATCGGTAATTTATCTTTACGCTTGTGCTTATAGCTACTTACAAAACTATATTTCGGGCAATACGCAAGAGGCGTTGATTTTTTGAGTCGTGAGTCTTGGATCTCAATATCTGACCAATTGCCAGTCCCGTTAAACCCAAATCCCGGAAGGGTTTCATAGACATTATCAGGTGAGTAGCCTTTGAAGAGCTGCACTGAATTTACCGCTTTGTGAATGTATAGGTATCCTTCTGGGTCAATCACCCACCAACGTCCCTCAATCTTCTCCACGCGAAAAAATCCTGTAGCTTTCACTCGCTTAGCTTTCCACCCCCCGTAACGGCTAAACTCTAAATTCTCTGGTCGTTCCTGGTAGCCTTCTACATCATCAAGTGTTCTCGCTTTATAAGGGTAAAATTTCTCCGTCTTCTCATCATAGACACTTGCTTCTGGCAGCTCAGCTAACAGCACTGGTGCAGACGCAAAAAAAGCTCCGCACACACACAATAGAGAAAGGTATTTTAATATCATCATTGGATCGTCTTAGGTTCTATCCTCTAGCAGAACTCATGCACAGCAACTTTTTATTCACCATCTATGCAAAAAACTACACCTATTCCCTTAGGATAGCCTAGCCTATGCTCTCCCTTTTATTTTAATAACGCTTCCAGAAAGAAGGTACGAAGAGGACGAAGATTGTGTAGAGTTCAAGTCTTCCAACAATCATCATGAAGCTGAGGAAGAGTTTTGTCCAAGGTTCGACAAAGGAAAAATTATCTGCAGGGCCGACATTACCGATACCTGGGCCGGCATTACTCATCGTCGCCATGACCATGCCAAAGGCCGTATCGACATCAATCCCATTATTCATTTCCATCATTCCTACGATGGCTACAGCGACAAAGAAGGTAAGGATGTAGAGGACCACAAAACTGATAATTTGCCTTTTTGCATCCGCACTCAGTCGATTTCCGTTAATTTGGATACCTGCTACCTTGTTCGGGCGGAAGGCTCTGACCACTTCTTCTAACGAGGTGCGCAGGATCACTAAGAATCTACTCACCTTGAGACCACCCGTAGTGGAGCCAGAGCAACCACCCACAGTAACGGAAATCAGAAGAAGGTATTCGGTATAAGCTGGCCACATCGTGTAGTCAGCTACGGCGTAGCCGGTAGAGGAAGCGATGGAAACGGTGTTAAACCAAGCTTGGCGCAAGATGAGCAGCCAGTCGTCCCCCCCTTGAGTGATCATGATTCCACCAAAGATGAGTAAACTTACACCCACACACCAGCCGAAGAAAAACCGTCCCTCTTCCTCACTCCTGAGTCGATTCCAGCGTTTTTTAAGCAAGACTACCCACACGAGAAAACTGACACTACAAATCAGCATGAAGGCACTTATCCATAGCTCGATCAGCCATCCATTCCCCCAGCCTGAATAGTATCCTATGCTATCTTGCTTAGGGCTGAATCCTCCTGTCGATACGGTGGTGAGCGTGTGTGCGAGTGCGTCAAAGGGAGTGAAGCCCATAGCTAATAAGCCCAGTCCGCAGACGATGGTAAGGAGTAGGTAAATCTTTAAGATAACCATGGCCGTGTCTCGGATTCTTGACACGCTTACTTCTCCTGTTTGGAAAGAGGATTCATTTCTAAATAGAGACCTTGCACCCAATCCGATGTAAGACATGACTGCGACAAAGATCACTAGAATTCCTAGACCACCCAGCCATTGTGTGAGGCCACGCCAAAGAAGCAGAGCTTTAGGCCATGCTTCGATATTTTGTAAATTGGTAGAACCTGTAGCGGAGATTCCAGAGGTGGCTTCAAAAATAGCGGAAAATATATCTAACTTTGGCTCTCCAGACCCAGCGAAGGGTTCACAGATGATGAAGGGAATCGCAGAGAAAAAAGCGGAGAACAACCAACCTAAGCCAACTACAGCAATGCCTTCTCTACGTGATATTTTTTCAAACTTCCCTATCCCTAGTAAAAGAAACACAACTCCACTTAAAAAGGTGGCTCCTCCTCCAAAAGAGAGGGCGAAAAAACCATTCGTCTGCTCACTCTTATCTAGACTTAGGTCATAGAGCCCACAGACCAGCATGAAAAGGCTGAGTAGAATAAGTAAAGCGCCTAACAGCTTGGCTACAACTTTAAACCTCATGTTATTTGACCAGTTTTAAGAACGGCTTCAACGCCTTTTTAGTGACCATAGCATACACTGTATCATTTGTTTCCAGGCTATCCTCTGGCCCGGGAACCGTGGCATGCACACCCTGCATTCTGGCGACAAGTACGCAGCCTTCTGGCCATTCTATTTCATGTACCATCCGACCGCAAACGAGGGCGCCGCGCTCTACCTGAGTCTCGATCACCTGTCCTGCATCCAATGTCTTCACGACATGGAATTTATCTGAGGTGATAAAGCGCTCAATATCCCGCAAAGTGGCCTCACGCGGACTGACTGCGGCAAGGACACCGAAGTGGCGGCCACTAGAACTGATCGCATTAGCGTAGTCTGTGCGGTGAATCAAAGTGAGGCAATTCTTGGTGCCGAGGTTATTCGCCTGTAAGCAGGTCATGACATTATCCTCGTCACTGCCACTGGCTGCGACAAAGAAATCGGCATCCCCTACTTGCTCTTCCTCAAGCTCGGCTAAGTACGTGCCGTCAGCATTTAGCACCACGGTATCTGAGAGTCGGTCCGTCAACTCCAACGCACGGTTTTGGTCTTTTTCAAAGATCCGCACCTTACAGTCCCAGCTCTCTAACATCTGTGCTAAGGAAAATCCATATTCGCCACCTCCAAAAATCACTACGCGCAGAGCGTCTTCTCTTTTTTGAGAATTTTGAAGTCGCCTTGCTAGTTTTCTAAGTTTTCTTGGTTCTCCAAAGATGGTCACGAGGTCTCCGCCTTGTAGTTTCTCCTCCGCTCCTGGTACGGTATGCTCACCTCCACGTGAGATCACCGCCACTCTAGTGCGTTCTGGGGCCTTGAGATCTTTTAAACTACAACCCACTGCATCACTATCTTTACTGACGATGACTTGCTGAAGCTCAATCCTTCCGCGTGCAATTTCTTCGACGACTAAGGACTCTGGATTTCTAACAAATTTTGAAAGTTCAATGGCACTGAGACGTTCTGAGCTTAGAATATGGTCTATCCCAAAATGGCCACGATAATCAAAGAGCCATTCCTCTCGCTGAAGGCCTGGGTGTACACGGGCGATGACTTTTTTAGCTCCAAGCTTCTTTGCCAGCGAGCATGCCATCACGTTATTCTCATTTGAGCTGGTGAGTGCTATGAAGAGGTCACTCTCTCCCGTCCCGGCTTCGAGTAAGGTCTCTACGCTGGTGCCGTTCCCTTGTAAGACGCGAGCGTCTAGTAGCTCCTCAAGTTCTTGGACGATTTCTTCATCCGTTTCAATTACCACGATGCTATGCGCCATTTTCGATAATGACGTGGCAATGTGCCTCCCAATTTCCCCTGCTCCAAGAACGATAATTCTCATAAAATCTGCTAGCTAGCAGTGCTCTGAGCTTTCCAGTTAATACCTTAAAATCCAGCAAAAAACCTTAATAATGACTCCGGCTCACCTCACCAGGGCTGAAAAGCGCGAATGGACACAAATAGTCACTAATATTTAAATGGCCGCCCTTGTATTAAGAAAGCCGCGTGCGAGAATGCTGCTAGTCACCGCTAAGCGTGGTTCTACGTCCACTGGGAAAAGGGAACTTTGGCGAGATTAGAGTTCGCGTAGCGATAGTCTGTGGTCACGCAGGCTCCCGCCCAGTCAGGTAGCTCAAACGGCTCGTTTTCTGATGTAAGCTCTATCTCAGCCACTACAAGGCCTTCATTTTCCCCGTGAAACACGTCTATTTCCCAGGTTTTACCCGCTACTTCACAGAGGTAACGGGTTTTTTCTACTACTGCACTGATGGCTAAACGCTCTATCATCTCACGAGCGTCTGCCTGGGGTATCTCGTATTCGTATTCCTCTCTAGAAATATTCACACTTACGCCTTTTACCGTAAGGTAGCCTTTTTCACCAGCTATCCTTACTCGCACTGTAGCCGCTCCATCAGAGAGATAGGCCTGTGCGTACAGTATGCCTGTGCTGGCATTTTCCCTCCAATGATCTGAAGCAATGAGGAATTTGTGCTCAATTTCTTTTGCCATCTTTTAAAAAAGAAGCTCAATGCTATAATTACACTGAGCTATTGAAATTTACGATGCTTTTAGAGGCTACTACCAAGTGGCGTTCGATCCACGTGTGTCTATGTGGAGGAAGCTAGAGTAGGTTCCCACTCCTCCTTTGAAGTATCCTTTATCACGTAGTTGCTTTGCCTTCCGTGCTGCTGTGTAAGAACTGACACGTGTGAATTTCACATCAATCGCACGGTTTTCCATGTGCTGTGATTTTGAGCGGCCGCCACAAGATCTATTATATCTAGGGCTACGGTAAATAGAGAGGAGCTCTTTCACTGGTGAATTTAGCTCATAGGCGAGTCTGTCTAAGACCTTCAAGGTGTCTCCAAGACGCTTCCACATATAACGTGGTGGCAAGGAATTTGAAATACTTCCGCGTGTTTTAAAATGCGGTTTAAGCACTGCGTAAGGAGAAATATTTTTAAGCTTTAAGCCTTTAATATAGTTCGCATAGCGGAGCACATCAGTGCCCTTTTTTTTCACCCATTCATCGGGGATCCCCTCAACTGGCTTCGTGCTATAGAAAAGACCGGCGTGTGCCTGCTCTATTCCAGTCATCACTGCGGCGGCGGAGAAGGTGATCAGTCCAACAAAACTGCGGCGTTTCATAAAAAGACGAGGCTGCTCATCCTGCTCAGAAGCATTTTGGTCAGGCAGCGTAGCCAATTTAGAATTCATAGAAGGGCTTTTACCCTTGGAAAAAGAGAATTCCAGCAGAATTTTTCAAAAAATAAGATTTTTTTGAAATGTTATCCCGAACTGTCGCGTAGCATCATCGTTTTCAGACGATCTTTATAAAAAATACCCGTATTGGCTAACAATACGGGCATCTCATAGAAATATGTAAGAAATCTACCCTAAACGGTCATGATTTCTTTTTCTTTAGCTTCCGTTGCCGCATCAATTTCTTTCACGGTCTTATCCGTCATTTCTTGGATTCCTGCATCAAAGTCGCGTTGAGAATCTTCCGTAAGGATGTTATCGCCCTTCAGTTTTTTACTCATGTCCATCCCTTGCTTTCTTGCGCCACGTGTTCTGACTTTAGCATCTTCACAGATACCTTTGACACGTTTGACCATTTCTTTACGGCGTTCCTCTGTGAGTTCTGGGATAGGTAAACGGAGCTGCTTTCCCTCATTAACAGGGTTAAAGCCTAACTGAGCCTCACGAATCGCTTTGTCAATATCTTCGAGTGTGCTCGGGTCGAATGGGTTCACCATGAGCATCCGTGGCTCTGGGGTGCTGATGACAGCGAGTCCTTTTAACTTCATGCGGGAGCCGTAAGACTTCACTTCCACATCGATATTTTCGATCAAAGTTGGGGATGCTTTTCCTGTTCTTACTGTAGCGAATTCAGCATTCAGCCACTCAATAGCTGCGTGCATTGCCTCCTCGGCTTCTAATCTTGCGTTTTCTGCGTCCATTTTATCTCGTTTCGTTTTTAAAATTAATTTTTTGCGTTGGCGTGCACTGCTGTGCCGACCTCACCTCCACCCAAGGCTTTTGTGATATTTCCATGCTCTCCGATATCAAAGATCACAATCGGAATATCATTGTCCATACAGAGGCTGAAGGCTGTAGAATCCATGACTTTTAGCTGCTTACTGATGCAGGTTTGGAATGTGACTTCCTCGTATCGCTTCGCTTCTGGATGCGTGCGTGGGTCTGCTTCATACACTCCGTCAACCATTGTGGCTTTAAAGATAGCATCAGCACCCATCTCGCTTGCGCGTAGTGCAGCAGTCGTATCCGTAGAAAAGAATGGGCTGCCTATCCCTGCGGCAAAAATCACTACATTTTTCTCAGATAAGAGGCGTGTTGCTTTTCTTCTGATGAATGGTTCTGCGACATTTTTCATCTCGATCGCAGATTGAACAATCGTGGGGACTCCTACTTCTTCTAATGAAGCTTGGACAGCGAGGGCGTTCATCACCGTCGCCATCATCCCTACATAGTCTGCTGTCGGGCGATCCATCCCGCGTGCGCTAGCAGCGGCACCTCGCCAAAAATTCCCTCCGCCAACAACGATAGCGATTTCTACTCCCGTATCGTGAGCGGCTTTGATCTCCGAGGCAATTCGACCCACAATTTCAGGTGAAATATTATCCTTGGAATTTTCCTCACGAAGGGCTTCGCCACTTAGCTTGAGGACAACACGTTTGAAATTTCTAGAGATGCTCATAGTGCAGGTAGTCCCCAAAAAACAACACTTCGTTCTGCTTGGAAAGAGAAATCGCAGAAAGTTTTTCTTTACTGTCAGGATCACCCGTTGACCATGTATGAACACTTTTGCAAAACCTACCTATGAAGCTCATTGTATTTGACTGTGATTCCACCCTCAGCGCTATTGAAGGCATTGACGAACTCGCCCGCCTTGCTGGCCCAGAAGCCTTTGAAAAAGTGGAGGCTCTGACCCATGCCGCGATGAATGGCGAGGTCAACATTGATGAGGTCTTTGCCAAGCGGTTAGCGATCATCAGCCCTAGCACTCAGGATGTAGAAACCGTAGCTCAGCAGTATATCGACACCGTGGAGCCAAGTGCTAAGCAAACTCTTAATACGCTCAGGGAGCAAGGCTGGACACCGATCATCCTCTCAGGAGGATTTAAAGTCATCATCGAACCTCTCGCTGAGTATCTAGGGATCGATCGTGTCGAAGCCGTCCCACTTCACTTCAACGCAGACGGTAGCTACGCTTCCTTCGATGACACTTACCCGACTACTTACAATGGGGGGAAACCAGAGATCATTAAAGCCCTCAAAGAGGAGTTTCAGCCTAGTGCCACGATCATGGTCGGAGACGGCGTTTCAGACCTAGAGACCCATACTGAAGTGAGTCATTTCGTCGGCTTCGGCGGATACACGCCAAGAGAAAAGGTGAAAGCGAATGCGGAGTTCTTCATCACACGCCTCGATCAGCTCCTAGAGCTAGGCATTCTTTAGCCAGCTAAATACGGTGGCAGTGTTTAATTTTTTTACCACTACCGCACCAACAAGGTTCATTCCTCCCTATTTTATAGGCCGGAAGTATCTTCCCACTGTGGTACAGCCAACGTCCATCTTCGTATAGAAACTTAGAACGCTCATGCAGCTCAGCGGCACAGGCACCTTGTTTGCTATAGGCAACAAATTCCACATAGCCGGCTCCTCCACTGGGCTGAGAGGCCTCTAGAATACGCAAGCTCAGCCATGTATTCCTCTCAAATTCCAACTCCAGCTCCTCTCTGAAACCTGGTTCGAGTAAATCGGGATGTGTGGTCTTTAGTAGATACTCTACATCTTTTTTAACAAACGCCACGTAGCGAGAACGCATCAATTCCTCAGGGGTCCTTGCGCCCTGCTCCATGGTTCGACGGCAGCAGTCTTCCTCAGACACGGTGCTACCGCATATGCATTGTTGTGCTTGCATACCCCCCTTATCTAAAAAAACCGGGGACAGTCGATCAAAGAATTATTTAAAAAAAATATGGAATAATTTAGCTCTTAAAGACGTTTACTATTAGTGGAAAGAGCATTTAATCCTTTCCTCAGTCTTTTCCGGCACTACCGTCCAGTCACTCAACCAAGCACTTTATGAAATCACTCAGTCTTTTTATCACCCTTCTCGCTCTTCTCTGTGCCCAGACGCAGGTTCTGGCACAGGCATCTCCAACAGTGGAGTTACTCTCCAGTGTGAACAAAGCTGAAGTGGGGAAACCTTTTAAGGCTATTTTT
>JALZVA010000168.1 GCA_023301335.1 Akkermansiaceae bacterium | reverse complement strand
CGTGGGTCCGATCTGTGAATCCAGTGACTTCTGGTGTAAAACACTCACTCAGGAAAATTTTAACGAGGGGGATTACATCGCTCTGATGTCAGCAGGGGCCTATGGCTTTGTGATGGCATCAAACTATAACACCAGAGGCTTGCCTACGGAGGTGTTAGTGGAAGGCGATACAGCGCGCGTGGTGAGACCTCGCCAGACAGTAGAGGAAATCCTAGAATCAGAAGTAAAGGCACTGAGCTAAAGAGGAGCCTTTTATCAGGGCGATAGAATAGAAGATTGAATAATCTTGGGTTCTATTCGTCTTATCGTGTATATGGTAGTGTTGAAGTCCAGTAAAGCAGAGGGTTCATTCCTGGGCTTAGGCACGCATGTGTGGCTGGTAGTGATTGACTCAGCAGGAGTGAAAACGACTTACTCAGGTGCTAAGGTGGAGAAGCGACTAGGGGTGATCAAAAACTTCAAGAGGGATTTTGATAAACCACCCAAACGTGGGCAGATTGAAGTTCCTCCGCCACCAGGAATGTCAGAAGAAAAATGGATTAATGCAGTGCTCTCTGCAGGGGAGAAGGTGTTGGCCGAGATGCACTTAAAGTTACGCTTCAGCGGATTTTTTCCCTGCGGGAAATCCAGAGGTAATTGCTGCATGATCGCTAAAAAAATAATCGATACTGCGGGGGGAGTGATCCCCACGGACAGGCAAATATACGGGTTCACTCCTGGCCTAAAAACAGAATGCTAGCAGGCCTCGTGGCGTGCTAGCATGAATGGGTGAGTTTTCGTTAGATCGGATAGATCTTAGAAACTGTAGTCGAGCTGCACCGAGGCTTGCTTGATGTTGTCATCATTGGCTCCACCGCCGCCTCCATTGTAATAGGCTAGCTTGGTGATGAGATGCACCCCTTCACTTAGTTGCTTATGGGCAACGAAATCTAGCTCCCAGCCAAAGTCCTGGCTAACTGAGTCGTTTGTGTAGTAGTGAGCAAAGCCCTTGAGGTGAACGTCAGCCACTTCGGTGCCGGCCATGACATAGAGGTCATTGATACCAGGATTATCAGCTATTCCTAGACGAGAGGCAATGAAGTTATCAGCAAAGCCATTAAAGAGATGCACGGTCGAAAGCGGTGTGTAGAAGTCTTCTTCAAGGTGCTCTAAGCCAGCTTTCAATTTAAAGTTTCCTGCTGTTGTGCCGTAGTAAACGTGAGCGTAGATAGACTCGTTTCTATTTAGGTTACTACTGTCACCATCTGTCTGGAAGGCAAATTCGGCATGCCATCCTTGATATTTTACATAGCCACCAAAGGTATTAGAAGAGGCACGATTGAGAAAAGCATTATTTGGAGCTTCATCAAAATCAATGAGGTAAGCGTAACCACCTACTTTAAGATCGCCAAATTTTTTCCAGCCATTGAGTAGGTGGATGTCTCCCTCTAGTTCCCTAAGTAAACCATTAGCATCAGAACCAAAAATACGATTCACCTGATTTGCATATGCGTAGCTGATAGAGTAGTCGTCACCTGTGTAGGAAAGTGTGGCGGCATCAAGTGTCTGCTCGTTCTGTCTCCAAACGAGATTACCCACGAAAGCGGAATTATCGAGGATGTAGCGTTGACGACCTACTCTAATTTGAAACCCGTTTTTCTTATACTGTGCGTATGCTTGATTAAGCTCCGCTGTCTCAGGGTCAAAAATAGGCGTGTTCCCAGGAGTGAATGGCTCAAGGTCAGGTGACGGGCCAGACTGGAAATCATCAAGTAGGGCAGAGGTGAACTCACCTTCTACAAAAACAGAGAAAGGGCCGTCAGGAAGAAAGGTTAAGCCAGGGCGGAGACGAACAGTCCCGGCATGAGAGGCGTCGAGGTTCCCTTCTTCACGGAACTCGTAGCGCACACGGGCGTCGAAAGAGAAATCGAGGATTTTAGGTGATTGTTTTTCATTTCCCCATTTTTTATCATCAATAATGATACGTGGCGCATCGCCAGCAAGTAGGCTGGGAGATAAAAAAAGTGAGGTAAGGAATAGAGAGTTAGCGAGTCGTTTCATTTCGGTCGAGAGGCTAATAAAGGGGGGCAAAAATGCTAGAAGAAATACAAAAAAAAATGCACCCGTTTAAAACGTGGTGCATCTAAAATTTTTATAGATTTGGCTTTTATTTCTAACTCGCTTTTTAAAAAGCTGTCGTGATCTTAAAAGGGGATGTCATCTTCTTCCTCGAACTTCACATCAGCAGCAGGTGAGCCACCGCTAGGAGCGTTTTGTGGTGCTTGCTGAGATTGTTGTGGAGGGTTAGAGCTCCCGCTGCCACCTCCTGTGCCGCCAATGAACTGCATGTTCTCTCCGACAACGCGGAGCTTTTGGCGGTTTTGTCCACTGGTTTTATCCTGCCAAGTATCAAGCTGAAGGCGTCCTTCAATATAGACTTCGCGACCTTTCGCGAGGTATTGATTAGCCAGCTCAGCCTGACGTCCCCAGAGAGTGACGTCAACGTAGGTGGTTTCCTCAATACGCTGTCCGGAATCGTCCTGACGGGAGCGATTCACGGCGAGCCCAAGCTCGGAAACAGCGGTTCCCTTGGTGGTGTATTTGAGTTCGATATCGCGTGTGATACGACCGATCAGTGTTACTTTATTTACATTTGCCATAGTATCGTTTTGTTAATTAATTAGTGTGTTTTAGTTGATGGCTTTATATGCTGCTGCTTCGTTGCAATTAAGCAATACGAAGATAGCGCTGCATATAAATAGACTCGTTAAGACTAAGCTTATCCTGAAGCTTTTCAAGTGTATTCGGGCAGGCTTCAAAAACGACATTTACATACTGGCCAGCAGCAAGCTTGCGGGCGTTGTAGGCAAATTGCTTACGTCCGAGGTCTTCTACGGACTCCAGCTTAGCTCCTTCAGTTTCCATTTCTTTTGACACCTTCTGAACGAGGTCAGTTACTGATCCTTCATTACCACGAGTATCAAGAATGATCATTCCTTCGTATTTTCTGCTCATAATTCTGTATTTTTTTGTATGATTTGAGATTCTTTGCCCTTTGATTTTTTGGTGTTAAACATACTTGCGGCATGTAAAACCCCTTGGGAGGTGGCAACCTGCACGGCATCAGCCGCAGTTGCAAGCCTGTTTTCGAGAACTTTGCGTTCTTCTGTGTCGAATTTCCCTAAAACATGGCCAACCATGCCTCCTGGCTTGCTGGAACCGATGCCAAACTTGAGTCTAGGGAATGCATCAGTGCCGAGATGCTGGATGAGTGATTTGATTCCATTGTGGCCACCGGCTGAGCCTTTTTCACGAAAACGAAGGTCTGAGAAGGGGAGGTCGACATCATCGTAAATGACGAGGATCTGCTCAGGCGTCCATTTATGGAAGCGTAGCGCGGCTCCGACTGAGATCCCGCTTTCATTCATAAAGGTCTGAGGTTTCATGAGCATACCCAGAGGATGCTTACAAATATGAGCACGCCATTTAAGGTGGTTGGCAAAGCTAGCTCCCGCTCTGTCAGCGAGGACATCGAGGAGGTCGAACCCGACATTGTGCCGAGTGTCGGCGTATTTCTGTCCTGGATTCCCTAGGCCAATGATAAGTTTGATCATGAAAGTGTGGTTCTTGGGTAAGATGTGGTGTTTAGAGCAGGACGCCAAGTGGTCGATTCTCTAAACTATGCTGCTGGATGAGCGATTGAAGCAGAAAGATCGAGCCTGTGGCATCGAAAAGCGCATCATGCCAGCACTTTTTAGGTACTGCAGCTTTGATCGAGTCGGAGATACCAAGGCTGTCACAGACGTTTTCTAGGCTGTGGGAGCTTAGCTGAGGCCAAGCTTTTCTTGAGAGAGTGAGAGTGTCTACCCATGGAGAAAAGGCGTGGCCAGGGAAGCTGCGGAGAAACCTCTTTTCTGTGCCGTGTCCATGGGCGACCACTGCGCGATCGGAAAGTAAGCGCTTTAGAGTGGGCCAAAGCAGGGCGAATTTAGGGGCATTTTGGAGGTCGTTGATGTTGATGCCGTGGACTTTTTGGGCTGCCCAGGTGATGTCTTCATCTGTGTGAATATAGCTCATCCACTGCTCGATGACTCCTTTACTGAGACTCCAGACAGTGATGCCTATCTGAATAGGAGCATCCGTCTTCCCTGGAGCTGAGCCCGCTGACTCAAAGTCAATGGCGGCAAATTCAGTTTCAGTAATGGATGTTTCTAGCATAAAAAGTGGAGTGTGTTCGGGGAGTCGGTCTGTGTGCAGTGAAGGTGGTACGAGTAGGCGATCGGTAGCATATAAAAAGCCTACCCATGAAATGAGTAGGCTTTAAAAAATCGATTGAGTGGAAGAGTCTTACGCTTCAGCTAGAACGACGTTTACACGACGGCCTGACTGATCGAAAAACACGTTACCTTCTTTCAGTGCGAAGATGGTGTGATCTTTTCCAATACCTACGTTTTTACCAGGTCTCCACTTGGTACCACGCTGACGGATGATGATGTTACCAGGGATAACTACTTCACCACCAAATTTCTTTACACCGAGACGCTTACTACGTGAGTCGCGTCCGTTCTTGACTGAACCTTGTCCTTTCTTATGAGCCATTTATCTAAGTTTCTAGAGTTAGAGTTTGGGAAAATTACTTAATGCTTGTGATTTCAAGCTTAGTGAGATGACGGCGATAGCCTTTTGTCTTGTGGTAACCTTGGCGACGCTTGAATTTGAAAGCGATTCCTTTTTTACCGCGGAACTGCTCCACAACTTTTGCTTTTACAGTCGCACCTTTGACGATTGGCGTACCAATCTGTGTAGAAGACCCGTCGTTAACGAGGAGAACTTCTTCAAATGTTGCTTCTGTGCCTTCTTCAAGGTCGAGCTTTTCTACATCAAGAACATCGCCTTCTGAGACACGATATTGCTTGCCACCTGTTTTGAATACTGCGTAGGACATTAATTTTGTTATGTTTACGTTAAATACTAGTTCATCACACTAGCGTTGTTTGTTTATGATGATAACCTTCCACTTAGGAGAACGAGTAGCCTCTAATGAGTATTCAGCGGCACTGAGTCCAGCGGTCGGGAGGGGGAAAGCACCATGATTTCCCCATAGAATCAAGAATTTTTTATGAATACTTGAAGATTTGATTTAAAAAAGCAAAAGATCCCACGTTTTAGAGTGGGATCTTAGGCATTCTAAGAAAAAGGGAAGGGACTAGAAGCTAAAGACTTCACCTTCACCGAAGAAGCGCTTGAGCTCAGCAGCAGCTGCCTCAGGGCTGTCAGATGCGTGACAGACGTTTATCATCATGTCGTCACCGAGGTCACCACGGATAGTTCCTGCAGGAGCTTCTTTGGAGTTCGTAGGCCCGAGGAGGTCACGCACTTTGGTGATTGCGCCTTCCCCTTCAAGGGCGAGCGCGACGACTGGTGAACTCTGCATGAAAGCTACGATATCTGGAAAAAAGGGAAGCTCGGACACATGTGCGTAGTGTTCCTTGAGGAGCTCCTTACTGAGAGTCATCATCTTGATGCCGCGGACTTCGAGCCCAGCATCTAAGAATCTAGAAAGCACGTTACCGGAAAGGTTTTTTGTGACGCAATCAGGCTTAAATAGGACGAGAGTTGTTTCTTTAGACATGTCTGCATGCCTATCGACTCAAGCAGTAGATGCAAGCACAAACTCGGGGTTTATGTAGGACTTCTAAGAAAGCGGGGAAGGGGGCTAAGCTATGCGCTCAGGGACGGTCTTAGGCGGACTTGTTCTTACTTCTTCCTAAGAGCTCCATGGCGAGCATCACAGCAGCACCGACAAGGATGCAGCCAACTGTGATCCATGTGGCCTGTGCACTGAAGTCAGGAATGAAGCGTTCGTATCCTAAGACCTTTTCTTTCCCTGCTAAAGTGGTGATGATGGGATCTTTCCAAGGCCAGATCACATACAAGGAGCCTGCGACAAAGCCGGTGATCAATGCTGTGGTGAGGTCGTGGTAAGACTTGAAGAGCCAACTGAGAAAGCGGGAGAGGAGGGCTACTCCAATGACTGCGCCAATTCCTACAGGGATAATGACCGGGAGGGCTGCCTCGAAATCACGATCGCGGAGGTTGTTCACGGAATTAAGAATGAGTCTATAGTTCCCCATCAGAATCAGCACGAAAGAGCCAGAAACCCCGGGTAAAATCATGCTACACATCGCCACAGCTCCACAGACTGCAAGGTACCAGTATTCCTTATTCTCTCCAGCTTGGTCAATAAAGGCTAAGGAGACAGCCACGGCACAGCCTATTAGGAGTGCGATGAAGCAGTTTGGCCCCCATTTTTTAACCATTTTAGCGACACTGTAAACGGAGAGTGCGATTAAGCCGAAAAATACTCCCGAGGTATCCACGGGGTGCTCTTGGTAGGACCATTCTAAAAACTTAGCGAGGGAGAACACACTCACGACAACACCTGAGCCTAAAACACAGAGGAAGCCTAAATCAACGTGCCTTGCAAAATCCCCTAAGCGTTTCTTTTTCAACATCCGCAGTGCGGAAATATCGAACGACTTGATGGCGTGGATTAGGCGTTCATAAATACCAGTGATGAACGCAACGGTTCCGCCAGAGACGCCAGGGATGACGTTCGCTGCACCCATGGCAAAGCCTTTTAAGAAAATAGAGAGCCAGTTCATCTTGATTTAGCGGATGTCTCCGTTCCCTCGGATACGGTATTGATAAGAAGTAAGTTCTTTTAAGGCCATTGGCCCACGGGCATGAAGCTTATCGGTGGAGATCCCAATCTCTGCGCCAAAGCCAAATTCCTCTCCATCGCTGAAGCGGGTGGAGACGTTGTGATAGACACAGGCTGCGTCCACAGTTGTTAAAAATTGCTGAGCCGTTTCCTGATTCTCTGTGACGATACAATCAGAGTGTCCTGAACCGTAGGTGTTGATGTGAGTGATGGCGTTCTCGACCGAGTTGACCACTTTCACGGACATGATGTAATCAAGGTATTCAGTCTCCCAATCTTCTTCAATAACTGCTTGGGCACGATCACCGAGTATTTTTAACACGGTGTTGTCTCCACGTATTTCTACAGCATTTTCGTCTAACAAGGTTACCAGCTGAGGAAGGAACTCTTCAGCGACAGAGCTGTGAATCAAAAGTGTTTCGAGGGCGTTACAAACGGAAGGTTTGTGTGTTTTTGCGTTATGGACAATCTTGGCAGCCATGCTGAGGTTTGCCTCGCTATCCACATAGGTGTGGCAGATGCCATCGTAGTGCTTGATGACTGGCATCCGAGCTAGGGAGACGACCGTTTCGATCAATCCCTTTCCGCCACGTGGGATAATCAGGTCTAACCATTTGTCCATCCCTGCCATCACCTTGACGCTCTCGCGGTCAGTGAAGGGGATGAGCTGGATCGCACCTTCGGGTAAGCCTGCTGTTTCTCCCCCAGATTGTAGAGCCTCAGCGATCGCTCTATTTGAGTGGATTGCTTCTGAGCCACCTCGTAGGATGGTAGCATTACCAGATTTTAGACAGAGGACAGCCGCATCGGAGGTGACGTTAGGGCGGCTCTCGTAGATAATGCCAATCACTCCAATCGGCACACGCACCTGTTCGATTTCCATGCCCTGTGGGTGTTGCCACTGGCTGAGCTGCTCGCCAACGGGGTCGTGAAGCTTGGCGACTTTTTCGATACTTGTAGCGATGGCATCTACTCTAGCTTCATCTAAGCGAAGTCGATCAAGCAGTGCAGAACCCAAGCCTTTTTCTTCACCGGCGGTAATGTCCAGTGCATTGGCGCTTACGATTTTCGCAGAGGCGGAGCGGAGCGCCTGGCTCATGGCTAACAAAATCTCATTCTTCTTGTCGGCAGATAAGACAGCAAGTTTTAAAGCCGCTTTTCTTGCCTGTTCTCCCATTGCATAGATTTGCTCTTTAATCTCTTCTGGTGTCATAGCTTTAAAAATTTGGTTCCTATGCCTTTTCCTAACACAAGTTTACTAATGTTTTTAGGATTTCTTCCATTGGCGATATAGGTCTCGGTTCCATGAGACACTGCATACTGTACAGCTTCTAGTTTTGATCTCATGCCTCCAATAGAAAATTTTCCACTATCATCTCTGGCAAATTCTAAGACCTCGGAGATGTCTTTTACTTCTTTGACGATGCCCTCACCGCTAGGAGGCATAAGCCCGTCCACTGAGGTGAGGAGGATAAGCTGATCAGCTCCTAACAGGTGCGCGACGCGTGCAGAAAGCATGTCGTTATCTCCCATGCTGAGTTCTTCCACTGCGACAGAATCATTTTCATTAATGATAGGAATGATATTTTCATATTCTAATAATTTATGAAGTGTGTCTAACACTCTTTCACTCCGTTCTTTTTTATTAAAATCATCAGCGGTCAAAAGTAACTGTGCCACATTGAGGTTGAAGCTCTGAAAGAGGCTCTGGTAGGTGTGGATCAATCGTGTTTGACCGATCGAGGCACAGGCTTGGCGAGTTTTGATGTCATCGGGGTAAGAGGTCAGTCCTAAGCCAGAGATTCCAGCACCGACAGCTCCACTGGAAACAAGGATGCAGCGGCGGCCTAAGGCGACCACTTCGACGACGGCAGAGACAAGCTGCTCCAAAGAGTTCTTATCAAGCTGACCATCACTCTCACGAGTGAGAACGCCAGTGCCTATTTTAATGATGGTGAGAGCTTGCTTCATTATACCTCTAGCGTGGTGTCGGTCGCTTTGTAGATGGCTTCACACATTGCAGGAAAAATTTGCTTCTTGCGGCTCACCACTCCTGGAGCGTGCCAAATACCGGGCTCAGTCTGCTCGTAAGGCATGGCGTTGGCAATACTCTCGGAGCCAGCTGCGAGGATGGTTGAGGTGTGTGATGAAATATCTGTGACTGCGATGATCGCAGCATCATAACCATGTTGATTGATTAGAGATTGGAGCGAGGCTCGGATTTCATCAATTCGGTTCGGGAGTGAGGTCACTACAATTTCTTCAATCTGAGAGATGCTGACGAAAGCTCCACCTTCTTTAAATTCCTTTCTGTCCACACCGACGATTTCATCCGCCGATCCATGCAGGAGTAATGAGCCTGCTTCGAAGAAGCCTTTGGTGAACTCCTCTGCATTGATGTCTGCGATTTCACAGAGCCACTGGAGGATTTCTTGATCGAGTTCTGTAGTGGTCGGGGAGGTGAGATTTAAGGTGTCTGAGATGAGTCCCGCACAGAGACAGAGGGCGGTGCCTCGGTCTGGTTTGATTCCACGCCACTTGAACTTTCGTGCGACTAAGGTGCAGGTGGAACCGACAGGCTCATTAAGGTAAGTGATAGGTTCACGTGTGACGATATCCCCAGCGAGGCGGTGGTGGTCAATCACTTCAACCACACGTGCTTCTTCCACACCTTTGACTGCTTGGGCATACTCATTATGATCTACGAGCACGAGATTTTTTCTTGGTGGAGAAACGAGGGCTGAGGTGGAAAAAGTGCCTAGTAAGGTTTGTGAATCCTTTGCAATGACGGGGAAAATTTCTTGATTACTGGCGGTGAGGCGATCTTTGAAACTGCTCACAGCTTCTTTTTCACCGATACAGATGTAATCTTCTGTGAGGGCGGTCTGCACAGAGCGAGAACAGCGCATTAGCTGGACGGTAGTGGCAGAGTCGTGCTCACTGTAAATCACAATGATGCCTAGGTCCTTCGCCTTGGCGATGAGCGGATCACTGATACTAACTCCACCAGTGATCACCAAAGCTCTGACCCCTTCATCAAGGAGTAATTGCTGCACTTCTGGGCGGTCTCCGCAGATAGCGACTCGCTTTTTCTGTGCACCATCATCATTATGGAGGCGTTTTTTAATAGTTTCTGAGCTAGAGGCAGACACGAATAAAACTAATTCTTCTTCCTCTTTGTCGTCAGGGATGTCAGCTCCCACAGATGATCCTTCTAGCACTTTGATAGTATTGGCAAAAGTCGCATGGATGGTTTTCACTGGGAGCCCTTTGGTCTGGGAAGGCATCATCAGCTGTAAGAGATCTGCGAGCTTGAGCAGCCCAATGATTTCATTATTCTCATTCACTACTGGGACACTTTTAAGTTGCGCGTCCATCATAGTGCGGTAGGCAGTCAGGATGGTGTCGTGCTGGCTGACTTTAAAGTTGGTTTCTCCACATTGAGCTTCTCCGCATTGCACGAGGTCTCCAGCTGTGGTTCTAACATCCATGACCAGACGTGGAGCTGGGAGATTGGCTTGATCGAGCACCCATTGAGTGCGCTCTGGAATTTCACCGCAGCAGATCGCTTCCACATCTGTATAGCCGATGGCTTTTAAAAGAGAGGCATGCGCGATGGCTGAGCAAATAGCGTCCGTATCAGGATTTTTGTGGCCAATGATGTAGAGTGAGCTGTCCTTATCTTGTGACATATCTAGGTAATGGTTATGAATAGGTAATAAAAAGGAATCGGTGCCAGAAGGGCAATATCTGCTAGTACCCTTTGGGCATCCAGCGTAAAGTTTGTCCTAACTCGATTAACAAGGTGAAGGATAGCACAGGCGGCTAGGATGGAATAAAAATAAGGAGCGGCTGTTTGATCCACCATGAGGAGATAGAAAACGAGGAAGGTAAAGAGCCCCATAATTCCCATTGTGAGAGTCATTTCATTGGCTGCTTTTACCTCTGGATTGTCTGATTTTCTTGAATGCTCCCATAAATCTATGGCGGTGATATTGAGCATACACAAGACACCAAAGCTCACAGTTTCGATCGTTCCCACGACGCGGATGAGGTGATCACCGATCAAGACGGCGATGTTATAAAAAGTATCAAAGATGCCAGTAAAAAGGAATTTATCTCCATCGATGAGCGGGTAAATCACATCGACAATCACCTCTGGTGAGTTGCTCTGGTATAAACGTGCGGGGATTGCCACACCAAGGGCGAATATCAGCCCAGCTGCTAGATTTTTCCCGTAGGGGATACGCTCACTTTTAAAGTAGGCTGAGAGGCGTAGAACTAGTCCTGCGACGAGTAGGCCAAAGAGGCTTGCGGCAGTTATCCCCCCGGTGGTGGAGCCTGTAACGAAAATCATCTGAGGGAGCAGTCGATCGACGATAAAGAGACAACAGATAAGCGCAAATAGCCCCTGAGGGAGGAATTTCAGAAAAATATTTTTCTGCTTTCCGAGGGTGATGGAAAGAAGATAGAGAAAGACGAGAAAGGCTACAGCTACACCCGCCGAGAGCATGGCAGAAGGAAGCTTATAAAGGGTGTAGTAAGTAGCTAGACCGATAGTGAGGGCGACACATCCAGAGAGAATCCAGCGAAATCTCCAAGCAAAGGCATGTCTAAAGTTCACCTCTCTGAGCTGAGGACTCTTCCACGAATCAATCATCCTGTCAGTGATATAGATAGCCCAGACGACTCCAAAGAGAATCCAAAGTGCGGAAACCTCAAAATAGCGGACTCCTAAAGCATGAGCGAGCATCCAAACCCAAGCGATCGCCACCAATGGAGCATCTAAGCTCAAGGTATTAGGCCAAAGCCAAAGTGGTGATTTTTTTAGATTCATTAGAGTGTCTCACTAAACGCAAAAAAGTGCTGACCGAAGACGGACAAGCACTCATTTCAAGAGGTTCGGATGGAATCTGTTTAGAGGCTTTTCCGCACTACTTTTAGTGCTTAGATTTTTTGGAAACCTTTTCGTCTTCAATAAAAAAACGCTTAGCGCCTTTTGTTTCGACAACCTCAGTAGAGCGGACCTCTACTAAGTTTCCGTCCTCATCGCGGATTTCTTCTTCAACAACCTTCACGGTATCCTCCCAATTATGCTTCTCACAAGAAACACCTGTAAGGGCTACAATCGCGGTACCAAGAACTAGTAAAATACGTTTCATGACGGGGCTGTGGTAGAATATTCACTTAAGAAAGCAAGAATAATGTAGTAGCAAAGGCGCTAGAGAAGATTGAGGAAGGTAAAATGAGACATTTTGCTACTGATGGAGCGTTTTAGTGATGTAAAAGACGATTCCTATTTTTATTCTGGGCATCTTAAGTTTCTCCTCTATTTTATAGGGAAACCTTTCACTATCTACTTTTTAAATTATGGAAAAACGACAAAAAGCCCCGCAGGAGCGCGATCTAAATGGAGCCATGCTCGAAGCTAGCTGTAATCATGTTGGATCAACTGGTGATGCAGGGATTGATAAAAAATTACTGGATTTAGCGATGGATATCGTTGGGCAAGAGAAGGCATGCTTACTCGCTGAGATGATGGTGACGGCAGTGAGGACAGCTAAGGGGACAACGAGTTTTTCAAACTTTAAGATGATGAATCGCACACTCAAGGAGATGCGTCATGCCAATGAAGTCTTCCACCCGTATAAAGATCGCCGTAAGGTAGCGGTATTTGGTTCGGCGAGAACCAAGCCTGAAGAGGAAGAGTATCAGACAGCTGTGCATTTTTGTGAAAAGCTCACAGAGCTTGGCTATATGACCATCACGGGTGCAGGTCCAGGTATCATGGCTGCGGGGAATGAGGGAGCAGGGAGAGAGGATAGCTTCGGATTAGACATTTCACTTCCTTTTGAGGCTTCAGCGAATGAATTCATCAATGGCGATCAAAAGCTGATAGAGTTTAACTACTTCTTTACGCGCAAGCTCTCCTTTGTGAAGGAGGCAGATGCCGCAGTTGGTTTCCCTGGCGGGGTAGGAACGATGGATGAAGTATTTGAAGCATTGACATTGATCCAGACGGGGAAGGCGACAGTTTACCCAATTATCTTAGTTGACGCAAAGGGTGGAGACTATTGGAAATTCTGGGAAAGATTAATGCGTGATCACCTTCTGAAAGATGGACTGATTTCTGAGACAGATTTCCACCTTTTCAAAGTGACCGATGATATTGATGTGGCGATGAAAGAGATTACGGATTTTTACTCTAATTTTCATTCCTATAGGTACATTGGAGATAAGCTTGTGATTCGCATGCAGGAAGCTTTGAGTGACGCAAAAATAGCAGAGCTTAATGAGGAATTCGCAGATATTATTAAGTCTGGAGTCATCCAAAAAAGTGGAGCATTGAAGGGTGAGGAAAATGAGGCGGATATAGCAGACCTACCACGTATTTTCCTACGTCATAAAAGGCGCGACTTTGGTAAATTACGCCTTTTGATTAACCGCGTTAACGGAGTGTAATGAATAAACGCTTACTGTTTTGCATTCTGAGCCCCAGCTTATTAGTGAGCTGTGGGAATTTGAGTCCTTTTAAAACTCCTAAATTCGAAAACCCGAATGAACGGAAGTGGTCAGATGTTGATGCTGGAGATAGTGAAGGCTATGAGAAGTATGGAGCCGCGGGCGCACCAGGGAAGTTTGTAGCTAAATTCTCTAATAATGAAATTGAGGATATTCACAATAATGTAGAGTGGGCGCCAGAAAATCCAGATGTAAATTTCACCCCTGGTGCCACAGGGGGCTGGAAAGATAAACAGCCAACGTGGACACAGGATTATAAGGTTGCGATTCAGCGTTCTCGTCAAGAATCTAAGCCTCTCTTAGTGTGGTTTAGTGATAGTAAAGGAAGCGGGATTAGTAAACGTCTTGCACAAGAGTTGTTTGGACGGAGCGACTTTGAACGATGGGTGAAAAAGAATTTCTCGCCACTCTTGATAGATAAAGGGAGTGTCGATCCAGATGATTCGAGAGCACTTGAGCTACGTAAAAAACAGTACTATGAAAATATGGTGAAGCGCTTTAGTGTTAAAGGCTCTCCTGAGGTGCTTGTGTTAGATGCGCGAGGTGAGGTGTTTGCCCGTTATCGTGGGTACTCGAAGGGAGATGGAGATTTTTACTGGGGCCGTTTAAAGGTCGCGCATGCAGGTGTTATGCAGTCCTACGGAGCTTGGCGTGAAATGATGGAGAAAAAGGGTTACAGAGTTTGGCATTCTGTAGAAGGAGAGAAAGTATTTGCGAAAATGCTGAGGCAGACCGAAGACACCGTAACTCTAGTAACTCCTGAAGGGAAATCCCATAAACAGGCAAAAGCGCACTTTTGTTTGCTGGATCGGAATTACATGAGAAAACAAGCGAAGCTTCCATAGGTATTTTTCAGAAGCACTTTTAGAGAAGGGTAAAGTAGTGGCTTAATCTACCATTGACTTTTTTAGGTGTGAGTGCAGCTTGCTTTAGCTATTTGAGACTTATGCAATATGTAACGGGACAGGCAGGAAACGCAGGGCTATTTGAAAACTATGCTGAAATCTTAACCGATGGAGGTTTTTTCATGTGGTTAATAATCGCTACCTCAGTTGTTCTATTTGCGACGGTTGTGTATAAATTTATCAGTCTCAACCGGATGACAGTGATACCTCAGAATCTACTTAATTTAGTCGAAGGGTTTACGGAAGAACCGAGTGAGCAAAAGGGAGGAGATCTCCAAGAAAGTTTAGAGAAAAATCAAAGTACCCTTGGGCTCCTCTGTAAAACAGCCTTGTGGTTACAAGACGAAAAAAAGGAGGATATTGAAAAAGCTGTAGAAATCAAAGCGCGTGATTCTATTGTGAAAATTAGCTCAGGAATGGCAATCCTTGACGTGGTGATAACGATTGCACCGTTGTTAGGGCTTTTGGGGACAGCTTCTGGATTAGTCAGTGTGTTCTCTGGCCTAGACGCTGAGAATACCGATCACACGGCCTTGGCTAAGGGAATTTCAGAAGCTCTTTACACCACTATTGCAGGACTTGCTGTAGCGGTTCCTGCGGTGATCGCACAAAGCCATTTCACGAGAAGGATTGAAACCATGGCCGCAAGCCTAGAGCTAACCCTCTCTAAATTTATCGCTACGATTGCCAAGTAAATGAAATTTTACGCACCAAAGAAGAAGCCAGTCAACGTCCCCATTTTATCGTTGCTAGATATTTTGGCGATCTTGTTGATCTATACGGTAGTGTCTTCTAAGTTCGTTAAAGAAGATGCTTCCTCTGGCTCAGGTGATGCCTCAGCTGCTGGAGAAGAGAGAAAGCAGGCAGCTCTCAAGGTGGAGACACCATCTACAGATTCTCTACCTACAAAGAATATTAATGAGAAAAGAATTCAGATCGTGCTGGCAGCAGACGGGCAGATATCGTTTGCCGGATCATTAATATCTAAGGATCTGTTAGTGACGTATTTAGAGGCGATGAGTTCTGATGCAAAACTAGAGGTCAAGGCTGATAAAGAAGTGACCTTAGAACAGTGGGTGTTCATGCTTGAGTCTTTAAAGAAAGCTGGTATCTCAGCTTCAGACGTGCCTTGGCTTATTAAAGACAAATCAACGGAGAAAGAATAACGATGGTCTTAGAAATCACACAACTGGGAAACCCAGTGCTTAGAAAAAAATGTAAAGCTGTCGCGGAAGTGACAGATGAGGTGAGAAAACTTGCAGAAGATATGGTGGAGACCATGAATGCTGCGGACGGTGTAGGGATAGCTGCTCCACAGGTGGGGGTAGAGGTGCGTATGGCTGTAGTAGATGTTTCTCATGACCCTGAGTGCGTTAGCTTTTTTAGGCTTAACGGAGAAGATGCAGCGCTAAAGGATTACATGCCTCTAGTGTTTATTAATCCTGAGTTAGAGCTTTTAGGGGATAAGGAAAACGATATGGAAGGCTGCTTAAGTATTCATGAGATCCGTGCGAATGTGAAACGCCCAACCGCGGTGAAGGCAAGCTTACCTCAATTAGATGGATCGGTTCTAGAAATTGAGACAGATGGGTTACTTGCACGCGCATTGCAGCATGAAGTAGATCATCTCAATGGCGTTCTCTTTATCGATAGAATGTCGGCGGCTTCGAAAGCTCGTCTTAAAAAGAGGCTGAAGCTTTTAGCTGAGTAAACACTACTTATTTCCTTAGAGTTGAGCCGTGTCTAACTGCTCTAACCAGGCTTCGGCTTCTTCGCGTGTGCTGAGTGTCCCTTCGAGTTGCTCAGTGAGGAGCTGACTGAGGATATTCTTAAAAACTGGACCTGGTTTGTACCCTCTATCGATCAAATCTTTGCCCCGCAGAAGTGGCTCTGGGATAAGAGGCTCTGAGGCAAATGCCTGTTCACGTTCGCGTAAAAAATCATAATTCTCTGTGAGCCCATTACTGCTGGCGCAGTCCACACGGTGGAGTTCCATTTCTTGTTGGTAGGTTGGACGAGCAATGAATTTTTTCAGTTTTGAAACTCTCATCTTTTGCACGTGCATGAAGTTCATGTGATTGGCAACCATGGCACGGACATCTTGAGTGATCGCATTGGAGTAGCGTAGGCGTTTTAGAATCTCCTCGGATATTTCAGCACCAAGACTATCGTGGCCGTTAAAGGAGATACGCTGTGCTTTTTCATTAAACGCTGAAGTGCCAGGTTTACCAATATCGTGTAAGAGCACAGAGAGGCAGAGTTCAAGAGATGGTGTGCCCTCAAGCATATCTAACATGATTTTGGTATGCGTGAAAACATCTCCTTCTGGGTGAAACTGTGGAGGCTGCTCACAGCCAATTAGGTCAAGAACCTCTGGAAGAAAGTGCTTGATGAGGCCACTATCGGTTAAGAGTTGGAGACCTCGTGCTCTATTCTTATGGAGGAGAATTTTACTAAATTCTCCCTGGATACGTTCGACTGAAATTTTTTGTAATAATGCAGAGTTGTCCATGATGGCCTGCCAGGTACGTGGTTCAATATCAAACTCTAACACTGTAGCAAAACGAATAGCCCTGAGTAAGCGTAAGGCATCTTCTTGGAAGCGATCTTCAGGTTTTCCGATCGCGCGGATAAAGCGCTCTTCCAAATCAACTATCCCGTGGACAAAATCGACAACCTCCCCATTGAGAGGATTCTTGAATAAGCCATTGATAGTGAAATCTCTCCTTACTGCATCATTTTCAGGAGTGGTGAACTCGACACTCTCTGGACGCCTTCCGTCAGAATAACTGCCGTCATTTCGGAAAGTGGCAATTTCAAAAGCTTCACCCTCATACTTTACGAGGATAACTCCAAAATGAGCACCAATAGCATCTGACTTTGGAAACAAATGGACAACTTGTTTAGGAGTCGCTGCTGTAGCGATATCAAAATCTTTGGGCTCGTTTCCGAGAAGCTCATCACGGACACAACCGCCGGCAAAGAAAGTGATGTGGCCTTTTTCTCTGAGAATGCTTAAGATTTCTGTGGCTTTATCGCGTAATGATTTCATAAGAGAAAACGTTTTAATGAGAAAAAGGCTTCCTCAAAGAGTTCTTCTTCTTCATATATAGGCAATGGATCAGATCGAAAGCATTAAATGGGAAAGCCCCTTTTTTTTCATCACAATATTCGTCCTTGGATGCTGTGTGGGGTCTTATTTAAATGCTGTAATTTATCGCCTTCCTAGAGGCCTATCAACATCGGATCCAAAACGTTCATTTTGCCCCATTTGTAAGAAACCAATTCCGTTTTTTAGAAATATTCCTATTTTCACGTGGCTTATCCAGAGAGGGAAGTGTGCTGAGTGTGATGCTCCGATTGCGGCACGTTACCTATTGGTGGAGCTGTTGACCGGTCTTGTGTGGTTAGGCCTATGGTGGTTTTTTGCTGTTCATAGTGTGGAAACGGGACGCTGGATAGACCCAGACCTGTTTTGGTACCCAGGAGCGCAGGCGATATTTTTCATTGTGCTGGCGACGATTGCGATCGTGATCACGTTTGTGGATATCGAGCATATGATCATCCCACTTTGTCTTTCCATAGGAGGAGGAGTCGTCGCTCTAATAGGGGCGGTATTATTCCCTTGGCACTTGGGGGAGACGACATGGCTAGGAGGCCTTAAGGTGTCGGTTATGGGGGGAGTACTGGGGTTCGTATCGCTTTACCTTGTGGTGAGGTTGGGGAAGTTGATGTTCGGGAAGACAAAGGTTGAGGCCGATGAACCAATGGACTGGAGCATTCGGGATGCGAGGAAGGATTCTATCGAACCAAACGAAAATGTGTGTCTAATATTAGATGACGAGGAAAATTTTTGGCACGATATTTTTTATCGAGACTCTGATAAATTGGTGATGAATGGTGTAACAGACTTGAAAGTGAACGGGGAAGCACGTGAGAGTGGAAAGATCATTATCAAAAAAGAGAAAATCATTCTTGAGGATGAGATCATAGAATTAGATTATCTTAAAGATATCTCAGGAAAAGTGACAAGCTTGGTTGTACCTCGTGAGGCTATGGGGATGGGTGATGTGCACCTTTTAGGAGTGATTGGTCTGATTTTAGGTTACCAATCCTTACTTTTAGTCGTAGTGGCCTCTTGTTTGATAGGCATCCTGCTACATTTGATTGCAGGGAAGGGCTTTGGGAAGCCTTTTCCATTTGGCCCCAGTTTGATTTTAGGGGCACTACTTTGGGTGCTTTATGGACCAGAATTGATTGCGTATTACTTAGACTACACGCAATCAATTATTGGAGGGTAAGGAGCTATTTGAAAATTCTTAGCTTTGAGTTGCAGATCATACAGTAAAAGTTTCGGCGCACGAGAATTCGAAAACTGGTAGGGATAATATACCCTAAAAGTGGGATGTAATGTGAGTTCGCTTTTTTCCTGTTTTGAGCCTTAACAAATTGTTTTTGGTGGCAGACACAGCAGCGTTTTTGGAAGGGGAAAAGGAGATAAAGGATAGCCATTAGCAGAGTGATTCCGGGGCCAATCAAATAGAGTTTTTGATCTCGATTGATGATGAGTAGAACAACACCTAAAACGCCTATAAAAGCGGATAAAAATAATAGAACAGTGATGAAGGCTGCTAGAACAGTAAGGAAGCTTTTGGGGTCTACAATCCCTTCGTCAGTTTTTTTTGAAGTGGCTACTTTACGGTTTTGAGTAAAACCTTTTAGTGCAACGGGGGGAGATCGGTCGACTTTGAAATCACCCGCATCTTTATTTACATAGGCATTGGAATCTGTTTTGGCTTGAATCGTGGATTCCTCCCTTTTAGTTTGATTAGATGCTTCGCAAATTTGGAAGTTTTTTGCTTCAGAAATGCTTTTGGCCACAGGTAATGAATCGAGCTTAATCCCTTTTTCATCAAGTAAGCTAGGACTTAACGGAATAGCAAGTGGCGCGATATAGAGCTCCTGTTCAAGTGCTTCTTTTGAAAGGTTCATTTGGAATACGTTACGTAGCAGGTGATACTTTTTGAAGGATATGAGCTAGAAAAAATAGGGCAAGGCATATTAATGCGGGGGAGAGACCAAAGCCGGATACATACACGCAGTCAAGAAGCGCAAAACCCGATAAACAACCAGATACATAAGCCCCTTTGTTTTTTGAAAGTTTACGAAAGGCGAGCAGCAACCATGCAATATACAAGAGAAGTGCAACCAGAAGAATAAGGAGGTTCGAATCACTTTCCCAAGGTAATGCCAAAGGAACTGCAGCACAGCCAAGCATGATAATTTTTAAGAAAGATCCAAATGAGATTTTTTTATCACTAGATTCTAATCTAGCGACACTGGCAAAGCAAACGGTATAGAGTGTTAATCCAACACAGCAAAGAGCGATATAGAGAGGAGAGTGAGTAGGTGAGGTGGAAAAACAGAGGTAGGCGCTCCAGAGAAGTAAGCCTCGACAACATCCGATGAGTGGTAAACCGATCGCAGGGGAAACTTTATGAAAGAGTGCATAGCAGAGTATCACGAGGAATAGGGGAAAGGCCCCATAAAAGAAGCTAATGGTGTCAGTCGATAAGAATAGAAATCCTAACGCGCCAAGAAGAAGCATGGCCGCGCCACTAACCCAAACCCCTATTTCCGATAACACCCCGGACGGAATAGGCCTGCTAGGACGGTGCTGTGCGTCAAAGGAAAGGTCTCTTGCATCTCCTAAAAAACAACCTCCAACATAAAGGAGAGAACCAGCTAGGCAGAGGAGCATGAGCGATCCGATACCACAGAATCCAGCAATGCTATACCCTAGGAAGAGGTTTGACCATACAGTGGGAAGGTTGGAAACCCGTCCTGTTTCTAATAAAGCTGAGAGTGTTTTGTTCACAATGTCTTATAGGTGCATACGCTTAAAGAGGAGAGCATGGGGTTTGTCACGGAAGAAATAGAAAGGAAGCAAAAAATATGTGGGTAACTTTGGATATCAATATTCTTTACAACAAACAAATTTTGATGACTCTTAGCTGACACATTAGCAGGAAAGTAGAGCTCAACACCAAGGTGATTGGTATTAAAATTGTGACAAAACGGAATGTTGAGAGTGTCTTTTTAGGTAAGCAAAATTTAATTTTTTACAGATCTATGAATAAAATAGCAAAAACAATAGCCCTAGGGGCTGTATTAAGTTCTTCAGCGATGGCTGAAGGTTGGGAGCAGAGTATTGACCTTGGAGCAACAGTTTCAAAGGGGAATAGTGATTCAATCCTTGTTAGTGCAGGATATACTGGAACTAAAAAAACTGAATCAGATGAATACGGGATTAATGCTCTATATACTTATGGTGAAGAGGATAGTAACGCAACAATTCATGAATTTTTAGGAGCTGGGTATGTGAACCGCCTCTACTCTGAGCGTTCTTATGCAGGTGCGCGTCTTGATGTGAGATCAGACGGACTTGCTGAGATCGATTACCGTGTTGGTCTTACAGCAGTTGCAGGTCACTATTTTGTTAAAAATGAGAAAACTTATTTTGCTTTAGAAGGTGGCCCAGGTTTTACTGTAGATCAAGTAGGTGGAATTTCTGACGAGTATCTGAGCCTTTATGTGGGTCAGAAATTTGAGCATAAACTAGACGATAAAACTAGAATATTTGAGACGTTTGGGATCACTGCTCCATTTGATGACCTAGAGGATCATTCAATCGTGTTTGAGCTTGGCTTAGAAACATTTTTATCTGATTCATTAGCTCTCAAAGTTATCCTTCAGGATAAGTATGAAGCTGAGCCAGCAGAGGGATCTGATAATAATGACTTCAAACTAGTCACGTCTATCTCATATAAATTCTAAGAATGAGTCGACCGCTAGAAGATTTTACTTCTGGCAGGTAGAACAAAAAAAAGTGGATCGCTGCGCTTGCACGATCCGCTTTATTTTTTTCCCACATTTGCTGCACTCTTCATGTTCTCTATTATAGACGAAGAGCTCTTGTTGGAAATACCCAGGCTTACCATCTTGATTGACAAAGTCTCGGAGCGTGGTTCCTCCTTGTGTGATAGCCCTAGCTAGAGTGGTTTTAATATTGCCGCAGAGTTTCGTTAGCCGAGCTTTACTTATACTATTGGCCACTCGTTTAGGAGAAATGGAGGACAGAAAGAGGGATTCACATGCATAGATATTCCCTACTCCTACCACCACGGCATTATTCATAATGAACTGCTTGATCGAAAGATTAGATGTCTTGGCTTTAGCATAGAAATAATCAGGGTGAAACGTATCCTCAAGTGGTTCGGGGCCTAGATTTTGAATAAGTTTATGTTCGAGAGGGTTTTCAGCCCAAAGCATACAGCCAAATCTACGCGGGTCATGGTAGCGCATTTGCATGCCACTACTGAGGGTGAAGATGAGATGATCGTGCTTTTTAAGCTCTTCATCCTCTTGCGTGATTCTGAGGGAACCCGACATTCCTAGATGGGCGATGATTGAGCCATCTGCAAATTCTATAAAAATGTATTTCGCACGGCGTTTGACAGAGATCACCTTTTGCTGAACTAAATCCTCGATTTCTTGAGACACTGGCCAGCGGAGTCGAGCTTGCCTCACTTCAACCTTGAGAACAGATTGATCTAATAAATGAGGCCTGATTCCGCTGCATGTAGTTTCGACTTCTGGTAACTCAGGCATACGCGCTTATGTAGACAATAGGCGTTCATTCGTCCAGTTGATTTCACATCACTAGTTGACGTGAAGCATAGGAACTTTATAAGGAAAGGAACAATTAGTTTTATATGATGAAATTTATCCATTTATTTACACCACTTAGTAAGAGAGCCTGCTTGCTCGCATTGTCATGTTCACTAGGGTTAGTGTCCTGTGATAGCTCCAGTTCCTCTTCTGACTCTACAACCGCTGTAAGTGAATCTAGCTCTGAAGGGGTAGATCCTCAGCTGCAAAGCTTCGTAGATAACTTTGTTGAAGATATGAATGAAAGGGGTATTTTTCGAGATATTTCAGGACTCTCAGTTTCCTTTGCAGAGCTAGATGATGGAATTGCAGGAATCTGTATTCCTTCACAAGGCACAGTGATTATTTCCCCTATTTTTAGAGATAGCACGAATAATCTAGAAGAGCTTATTTACCATGAACTAGGTCACTGTGTTCTAGGAATGGAGCATAGAGACGATAGTATTATGCAAGATAGAGGGTTTATAGGTATCAATGCAGCGACAATTAATGAATTCTTCAGCCCTGAATTTTTTGATGAATTTGATGTGAATACCAGCTCAACGAGAGAGATAAAATTCTTTTAGAAAATCACAAAAATAAAGGATTTGAACAAACTCCAGTCCACGCGTCCCAAAGAAAAAATACCCGATCAGTTTTAAATGATCACGGGTGTTAGAACTCGGTGATTGTAACGACGCATCCATCGCAGATGTCCAAGCCTCGTTACAAGATAACGGGGCTTTTGTTCGTTTTAGTCAGGTGGGTGATTTCACTTCCTATTGCTTAAACTGTCTGTTGTTTATTTGAAGCTATAAAGAGTAACTGCCTTGTCACCACTCTTCTTAAGCAGTTCCTTGTCCACACCAGCCTTCAAGTCCCTACTTGCAGTAGCAGTGGAGATGGTCTTGTAGAGTTCTAGGTAGTCTTTCCTAGGGAAGGATTTATCACCGAAGTGTTTACGAGCATTCTCCAGTCTATCAGCAGGTGTTGTGGTTTTTGGTCTGAATACAGCCATGAAATCTTCTAGTGACTTCATGACCATCTCAAGAGAGAATTCAATGAACAGGGTAGACTCACCAGCATGATCACATTGTTCAAGAACCTTGTAGTATTGCTTCTGGTGGTCCTTGATGAGAGATTCAACAGGAATGTATTCAAAGACCTCGTGGTAGTGATATAGCATCAAGGTGTGCCAGAATCGACCTATTCTTCCATTACCGTCTTGGAATGGGTGAATGAACTCGAACTCGTAGTGAAACACACAACCTTTGATGAGAGGGTGTGTATCAGTCTTTAGGAACTTGAATAGATCATCAATCAAGAAGGAGACTTTTTCAGCAGGTGGTGGCATGTGGGAAATTACATTACCTTTCATCACTCCAACATTACCAGTTCTCCAATGACCAGCTTCATCAATCAGACCCTTCATCATGATAGCATGTGACTTGAGTAGATGTTTCTGGTTAGCTGGTTTATAGCTGGGAAGATTCTCGTATACTGTGTTAGCGTTAAGAATCTCTTGGATATCATTCTTGGGAGCAATGATAGTTTTACCGTCCAGGATAGCAGTAACCTGTTCCAGATCCAAAGAGTTGCCCTCGATTGCCAAACTACCGTGAAGTGTCTTCACCCTGCTTGATTTGCGTAATTGGGGTTGTGGTTTGGTATGGTCAAAGCTTTCTACACGACCAATCAACCTCTCAATGCTGGAGATGAGGTT
>JALZVA010000167.1 GCA_023301335.1 Akkermansiaceae bacterium | reverse complement strand
AGCTCGGTACTGGATGAGCGTGCTGCGTGGAAGCGCTTCCCACCGCGTAAGACCAGCTCTAGGATGAGGAGAAAGAAAACTAGTAGCATCATGCAGCCAGCAATGCGGACTGCGGCATTTTTATCCTCTAGGTTAATCCATGCGTAGAAGATTTCTGTGGTTAGAGTATTTATCCCCATGATCTTCATTGCCCCAAATTCATTTAGCGTCTCTAGGAGAACTAGCATGAGCCCTCCGATGATGGCTGGGCGTGCGAGGGGAACAGCAATCTTACGAAAAGCTGAGAAAGAATTTTCTCCCAGGGTTCGAGCAGATTCTAAATAAGATGCGGAAAGTGAGGAAAAGGCAGTGCGTGCAGCAATGTAAATATAGGGGTAAAAGCAGAGAGAGAGCACGAAGATGGCGAAGCTATAGTTCCATACTTCATCCACGGACTTCATCACCTCTCCGCCGTAATGGTCTCGGATAGAAATTAAGAAGTCGTCTTTATAATCTTCACAGAGAAGTTTATAAGCCGTGGCGGAGATGTATGAGGGGATAGCGAGGGGGAGGACGAGAAGAAATGAGAGAGTTGTGCGGAAAGGGAACTGCCACATGCTCACTATCCATGCCAGAGTCACTCCGATAAGGGTGGAAAGGGTGCCTACTCCAGCGAGCATGATGAGGGTGGACTTACCTCTTAAATAGAGTCTGGAGTGCTTAGGAATTTCTTCCTCTAAGCCGAGACTGGTGAGGAAGCCGCCTGGGTCTCGCTCGGCAATGTTTGACCAGCCTTCTGAGGAGGGAGCTAAGACTTCTGAGAGGATAAGAAAGAGAGGAGCGCAGACAAGGAGCGCAATAAGAGAAGCCCCCAACACCCATGGTGTGGAGGCATACTTATTTTTAAGAGTTGGTGAGACGCGTTGCAACGCGTTGAAAAAAGTTGATTGTTATTCCCAACCTGCAGCTGCGAATGCCTTTGCTGCCTCAGCGTTATGCTCGCCGAGTTTTTCGAGGTTTAAGGAATCCGCTTTAAATTTTCCCCAAGATTGGAGAAGTGGCACGCTTGACTCCATACTGAGTGGGAACTCAGAAGTGGCCTTTGGAAAGGTCTCTTGAGAAGTTTTAGAAGTAAGAAATTCGAGCAGCTTGATCGCCCCATCTTTGTTGGGAGCGTGTTTACAGATCCCTGCGCCAGAGATATTAATGTGTGCTCCTTTACCGTCTTGGTCTGGGAAACAGATACCGATTTTGGCCGCGACGTCTCTGTCTTTTTGATCCTCCGAGTTAGCTAGGAGTCCAACGTAGTAAGTATTTACGATGGTAGCATCAGCGATCCCTGAGGCAACTGCTCTGATCTGGTCACGGTCATTACCCTGTGGGTTACGAGCCATGTTTTTTCTTACCCCGATAGCCCACTTGGTAGCAGCTTTTGGTCCTTCGTTCGCGATCATTGCTGCGAGGAGAGATTGGTTGTAGATATTAGATGAGGAGCGTGCGACAACACGGCCTTTCCACTCAGGCTGAGCAAGATCAGCGTAAGATTTGATTTCATCCGCTTTAACACGATCCTTAGAGTAGGCAATGATACGTGATCTGACAGTGATGCCAAACCAGTTATCCTCTGAGTCACGGAGGTTTGTGGGAACTTGCTTGTGCAGTGTTTCTGATCCTCCTGCTTGAAGTAGTCCTTCTGCCTTAGCTTTGATGAGACGGCCTGCATCTGCGGTGATCACGAGGTCAGCCTTGGACTTTGCCCCTTCTGATTTGAGGCGTTCAAAGAGGGCGTCAGCTTTGGATTTGACCACCTCTACTTTAATCCCTGTCTGCTCAGTGAATTTTTTGTAGAGCTCTGTGTCACTTTCGTAGTGGCGGTAGCTGAAGACGGTTAGAAGCTTATCATCCTGTGCATGGCAAACTCCTGAAAGGAAAGCAGAAGCAGTCAGCATGGAAAGAGTGGTGAATAGTTTTTTCATTAGCTTAATAAGTAGAATGGGATGAACTTCTACACCCCTTTTATTGAGAGTCAATATCAATAGTGGAGATTTAAGAGGCTGAAATGGCATTAGAGAGCTAGTTTCTTTCAAATTGCTCAAAACTATTCATGGAGATGAAAATAGGAGCAAGTGAGACGCAACTTTTTGAATTTGATGAGTTTAATTAGCCTCATGGGTATATTTTTTAGAATGACTTACGCGGTGATTTTACTTGGCTGCACCACGTCAGCGGGTTTTTCACAGGGGATGATGATGCGAGGGCAGACTACGACTCTAGAGTGGCACTCGAATGAAAAAGCTGCATTTAAGGAAGCGTCTCAGAAAAATCTTCCGATCATTGCGGTATTTCGGTGAGAGCGGTGAACTGATTGTAATGATATGTACGCGCAGTTGGCGCGTCCTGAGCAGGAACTCCTTGAGTTAGAGAAGCAATTTGTCCGTCTTCGTTTTATTAATATGGCAAATGTTGATGTGGGGAAATTTGAGTTTGATTTTGACACCACCTTTGCCGTGATGGTACTGAATAAAGATGGTCAGGTGATAAGTAGATACGGGGGACGAGATGCCACATCTCCGGAATCATTTATCACACTTCCTTCCCTTCAGAAAGCCCTGGAGCGCAGTTTAGAATTACATGAAAAAGCCCAAAAGGGGGAAGTTGAGCTTCCGAAAGCACTGAAGTCGCGCGCGGCTGAGTCCTATCCTTTTATCGCAAAGGTTGCGGCACGTTGTGTGCATTGCCACGATGTAGCGAGTGCGCAGGCCCTTGAGATATTTGATTCTCCCACGTTTAGTTTAAAAGAGGATATTTGGATTCATCCAGAGCCGATTTCTTTAGGCTTGGATTTAGACCCGGATGATGGGGTGACTCTTAGAAAGGTCTTAGGAATGGCAAAAGAGGCAGGCTTGGCGCAGGGAGATCGTATCCTATCAGTGAATGATGTTCCTGTTAGCACCTACACGGATATTCAATATCAATTACACCGTCTTCCTACGGACACGAAGTCAGTCAAGGTGACAGTTAAAGGGAAAAACCCTATGACTCTTAAGCTTGAGGCTTACTGGAAACATTCTGATATCACTTGGCGTCGCTTAGGTATTCGTCTTTCTCCTTCCGCTGGTTTCGGAGGCAGCCCCTTAAGCACAGAGGAAAAAATGGCTTTAGAGCTACCTAAAGACGGCTTTGCCACAAAGGTAAGCTTCTTGAATTTTCCTAAACCCGAAGGCACCAGGCTTGAAGAAGGAGATGTTATTTTCTCTGTGAATGGAGTGGAGAAGAGTGAGCTTACCCAGCATGCGGCATTGTATATTAATTTAGTGCATCAATTAGGTGAAGTGGTTCAGCTCGGGTTACTAAGAAATGGAAAGCGTCAAATTGTTTCATTAAAGGTGACCAAAGCTCCCTTAGCAGACGAGCGCGTGATGGACAGTGATAGTCGCATGGGTAATAAAGGCGGTATGATGCGTGGTGGTATGGGCAGAGGTGGAATGCGCGGCGGAATGGGCAGAGGCGGCATGCGTGGTGGCAGAGGTGAAAGAGATATGCCTGCAGAAGAGAGTGAAGCTCCGCAGTAAATTAAATATTTAAAAAGGTGATAGAATAAAGAGCTTATCCCTCGCATGGATAAGCTCTTTGTCTAAGTGTCCTGTAGTTTTAATAGTGTACTTGTTGAAGCTGCCTCAGACTTCCTTTTTAAGGGCGTTAACATTATTATTTAGCTCTCCTAGCTTTTTGGTTGTGGTGTTTTTTATACCCATTTTGTTGTTCTTTTATATGCGATGAAGCATTTACAAAAATGAAACTTGTTTGAAAAATTGCTACCACCTAGTCTACCTAGGATGAAATTAAAATTACTTACCTTATTAGTAGTTTCTGGAGCGGGAGTATGCACCTCACTGGTAGTAGGCAAGGAGAAAGACACTCAGGCTGTAACGGAAGCTCCTAATGTGGTATTCATCGCCGTCGATGACTTAAATGATTGGGCGGGTTACCGTGGTCACCCTGAAGTACTCACCCCCAATATGGATCGACTAGCCAAAAGGGGTACGTGGTTTTCTCGCGCGTATTGTCAGTACCCAGTTTGTGGCCCATCTCGTGCCAGCGTGATGACGGGCCTGTATTTTCATCAGTTAGATTCTAAAAAACTTCAGGTTAAAGATGATTATGTAAAAGAAAAAGTAGAATCTATGGGCTCTGCAATGCTCCACGACTACATGAAACAACACGGAGGATATAAGACTATGGCTGTGGGGAAAATCTTACACCGTCACCTCCCCGTAAAGAGTCTTGATATGTCAGGAGGTCGTGGAAGCTGGGATCATAATAAAGACTCCAAAGGTAAGGATATAGAGTCTAACTGGAAAAGTGATAAAACACTGACAGACTGGGCACCTTACTACCGTGACGAAAGTCAGATGAGTGATAGTAAAGCTGCTGTGTGGGCAGTGGAGCGTTTAAAGAGAAAGCATAGTAAACCTTTTATGCTGATGGTTGGGTTCCTACGCCCCCACACCCCGTGGCATGTGCCTAAGAAGTATTTTGATATGTATGATCCCGCCAAGATTACTGTACCTGTTTATCGCCAAGATGATTTACAGGATGTCCCTAAAGCTGGAGTAGAAATTATCAATGATGGTTACCCGAGAACGGAATGGGCAAAAGAGCAGAATCAATGGCGTAAAATCATTCAGGCTTATTATGCTAGCATCACCTTTGCAGATGCAAAAGTAGGTGAAGTGTTAGATGCTCTAGAAGCTAGCCCATACCAAGATAACACCATTGTCATTCTCTGGTCAGACCACGGGTATCACCTAGGAGAGAAAAACACCTTTCAAAAACACACGCTTTGGGAGCGTTCCGCATCCACGCAAATGATCATTAGCCTGCCTAAGAGCATGGAGGGGGGAAAGTACACGGGGCGCACAGATCGTGTTGTCAGCTTGATTGATATTTATCCGACCCTAGTGGACTTGTGCGGGCTTCCACCAAATAAAAAAACAGTGGGGCGTAGCCTAAAGCCTCTATTGATGGATAAAAAGATAAAGTGGGATTACCCTGCACTAACTTACCGTAAAGGAGATAGTAAGTCCCTCCGTGATGAGCAATTTCGCTATATTGAATACGGGGATGGATCAATGGAATTATACGATCACGACAAGGATCCTAACGAGTGGGAAAATCTAGCCAAAGACGCTGACTATGCAGTAAAGCTAGAAGCAATGCGTAAGAAATTAGCCGAATTTCATATCGAGTAATATGAGCTAAGTTATAAGGATTTTTACAAGTAGACTCTCTGCACCCGAGGCGTGATCCCTGTGAGAATTTCCCACGGGATGAGTCCAGATTTCTCAGCTAGTTCAGAAACGAGGATATGCTCACCAAATAATTCGACCTCATCGCCACTTACACATTCTTGTAGGTGGCTGACATCGACCATGATTTGATCCATCGTGACGCGGCCTAGAATAGGGCAGCGCTGCCCACGAATGAGAACATCGACTCCATTTCCTGAAAAGGCACGTGAATAACCGTCCCCGTAACCGATCCCGATAGTAGCGACAGAGGTTTCTTTTTCTAACACGCATGAGCGGCCGTAGGATATCCCATGGCCAGCAGGTAAGTTCCGCACTAAAGAGACCTTAGACTTTAAGCTCATCACAGGACGGAGCCGGTTTTGGAATACCGGCAGGGGAGAGATACCGTAAAGCATTAACCCTGGGCGCACGAGGTTCGTGACAGTGGATTGGTAGTCGAGCAGTCCCGCGCTGTTAGAGAGGTGGA
>JALZVA010000166.1 GCA_023301335.1 Akkermansiaceae bacterium | reverse complement strand
GGACTTGCTCTTACGGCTGGGCTTCACCTCGCGCTCATCGATCCCTCGTGCCAGTTCATACAGGTGTGATCCCCAATTCCCGAGAAGCTGATAAAGTTCGATTTTTGAGTATCTTTGCAGTTCCCCGCAAGTAGAAATATTAAGCTTATCGAGTCGTTTGAGTGATTGTTTTCCCACTCCCCATAGGCATTTCAGTGGGAGCTTGTGCATGAATGGGGGAACCTCTTCTTGGCTTACGGCAAATTGACCATTCGGTTTATTCCAGTCACTTGCGATCTTTGCGATCATTTTATTCGGACCGATCCCTGCCGAGGCAGTGAGCTGCGTCCTCTCCTGAATGAGGTGGCGGATTTCTCTGGCGATGGAACTAGGAGAACTGTGGGCGTGAGATACATCAAGGTAGGCTTCATCGAGAGAAAGGGGCTCTATCTTAGTGGTGAAAATACGGTAAATCTCTCGGATCTGAGATGAGACTTCCTTGTAGAGTTCCATCCTGACGGGGAGGATGATGAGCTCAGGGCAGAGTTGGGTAGCTTTAAAGGCCGGCATGGCAGATTTACAGCCAAACTCTCTAGCCTTATAGTTGGCCGTACACAGCACGGAGCGTGGTGAGCTGCCCCCTACAGCAATGGGTTTACCAATGAGAGAGGGATCTTCTCGTTCTTCGATCGCTGCGTAAAAGCAGTCCATGTCGATGTGAATACATTTCACGTGCCCCTTGTAACGAAAAAAGGCCAGCGTGAGCCAGCCTTTTAGTATTGCTTATACGAGATAGATTAGTGGTGAGCCACTTTTTTGAGCTTCTTCTTACTTCTTTTCAGAAGGTTGAAGGCTTCTTTTTCATGGCCGTTTTGGCGGAGAAATTCGACGTAGTTTTCTACGACAGAAGCGTATTCGAAGCTTTCTTCTTTAATGTGTCTTTCGAAAATTTCAGTAGCACGGGCGAAGGACTCTTTCGCTCCTTTTATATCGCCTGTTTGGACTTGAGAGAGCGCGAGGTTAGAATAGGATTGTGCTGTGTCCGGGTGGGATTTCCCAAGGACTTCAAGGCGGTTCTCCAATGCCATAATATTCATTTCCTTCGCTTGTTCATCTTTTCCTGAGGCTAGGTAGAGAGCTCCTAGATTATTAAAAATAGTCGCTGTCTTTTCGTGCTCAGTACCATATTCATTATGGCAGATCTCTAGGCCACGGAGGAAGAGTTTCTCCGCATCATCGAAGTATCCTAAGGAACGGTAGATGAAGGCTAGGTTGTTGATGATATCTGCGATTTCAGCTTGAAACTCATTTCCGAGGCGTTCGTAGAGTTCGATTGCTCTTCCGTAGAAGGTGATGGCTTCGTTATCATTCTCTACCATGTCGTAGAGAACTCCGATGCAGGATGAAACACGTGCGAGGGATTCGGTGAATTCGACTCTGCCATTGAGCATTTCAAGAGCTTCGAGGTAGCAAATACGTGCATCTTCAAGGTATCCATGCTGGCGTAGAATAGTTCCACGTGTTTCGAGCGCTTCTGAAAGTTTCAGAAAGCTAGTCATGTCGCCTCCTTCTAAGTTCTCTCTCGCTTTGTCAACAAGTGAAGCAGACGCGTTCATAGCCTCTTCCCACTTCCCTTTTTCAGAGAGCTTATTAATCCGCTCAGTGAGCATTTCCATTAAATGTGCAGTGCCTGATTCCATAATGTCGTATAGTTAAATATGAGAATAGAATATGAATAGAGGTCATGACCAGAAAGAAATGATAAATAAGAGTTTTTTTTGTTAGCTTAAGTAGAATCAAAGAGATTCATACATCGAGAACGGTTTGCTGGAAGCTGACCAAGGATAGATTTGAGCAGTAAATGGGGCTGTTTTTCGGGACTAAAGACACCGAGAAGAGTGGCAACCTCTTTTTCAAAATAAATAATGGCTTTTTTCGTAGCAGCTTTTTCATTAAGAAAATTCAAAGCTCTATTTAAGAGATCGTGTAAACCTTCTGCGTGGCCCCCAGGCTCGATTAAGGACTCAAGCAGGACCACAAAATAGGCGGCACACTCCGTGTTTTTATAGGATTTACTAATGTTTTCACGGTATTGAAGAGGGGTGACTTCTTTTAGATAATGAAGATCGCCGGATTTCGCCTCGGTCCAGCACATTTCGGTGGTGTAGAAGAGGTCTAATTTACCACGGAAGCTACTTTTCTGCCTTCTTGCACCTTTTCCAACGGTTTTGACGATACCATGGTGCTCGGTTAGCCAAGTGACAATGAGACTGGTCTCAGTGAGTTTAGTGAGGCGGATGAGAGTGGCGGAGTCTTGGTGCACGGTAAATAAAGCTGATTTAGCTATATTCCGCACTTGCATATTAGTCAATTTCGTTAAGAGTTTCGCTCGATATGGCTCGTATTAATGACAATTTTTTAAAGCTGAAGGCTGGGTATCTTTTCCCAGAGATTGGACGTCGTGTTTCTCAATACACGGAGGCTAACGCTGATAAGGCAAAGGACATTATCCGTTGTGGGATTGGAGACGTGACTGAGGCACTGCCTGAAGCGGTTCAGGACGCGATGCATAAAGCAGTGGATGAACTGGGGAATAGAGACACATTCCGTGGGTACGGTCCTGAGCAGGGCTATGATTTCCTCAGAGAAGCAGTTGTAAAAAATTGCTATCAGGGGCTCGGGATTGAAGCGGATGATATTTTCATCTCCGATGGTTCTAAGTGTGATACAGGAAACGTATTAGACATCTTTGGCCCAGGGAACAAGATCGCGATCACTGACCCGGTTTATCCAGTTTACGTAGATACCAATGTGATGTTGGGGAATACTGGTGAAGGAGATGACCAAGGGCGCTACGAAGGGCTTGTATACCTCCCTTGCACCGCAGAAAATGATTTTGTGCCAGCTATTCCAGAGGAGAAAGTAGACATCATCTACCTTTGTTACCCAAACAACCCGACGGGTGCGTCTGCGACGCGTGCGCAGCTTGAAGCATGGGTGAAATATGCGAAGGAGAATGATGCAATCATTCTTTATGATGCTGCTTATGAAGCCTTTATTCAGGATGCGGATGTGCCTCGTTCGATCTTCGAGATCGCAGGCGCTGAGGAATGTGCTATGGAGTTCCGCTCGTTCTCTAAGAATGGTGGCTTCACAGG
>JALZVA010000165.1 GCA_023301335.1 Akkermansiaceae bacterium | reverse complement strand
CACTTAAGTTCGTCAATCTCGGTGCTATTTTTCTTAGTTGCGTCTAAGCTTCTGCTTAAGTTATTGATTTTACCATAAGTGATGTTACGAGTCAATCCATTGCCTAGGTTCTGCGCGGTGAGGCGATAGCCTGCATTGTCATTTCCTCATAGTAGGTCTGTCCCCTGGTGAAACGACCCTTAATCTGTTTTGTTTGCGGGATTGTGCATCACAGGGAGGTAGCTGAAGAAATTGTCCAAGATGGGTTTCTTAAACTTCTTGGGGTCATAAACATTGGGGAGTGGTGTAATCCCACCCAGAAGCAACCCATGTATCGATCATCTTCCCTCCAATGATTGAGCATGGCAAAAAATATTATCTGGATCAAATTTTGCCTTAATCTCCTGCAGTCTAGACAATTTCGCTCCATAATAAGCAGTAGAATAGTTCTCTATCTTTAAGCTTGGATAATTTCTATAGTGCTCCTGAGCTTGGATGATTTTTTGTATAGCATCAACTTGGTTCACCAAACCTAATTTATCTTCTGGTCGTCGCCAGTAAGCCTGAATTTCACCTAGAAATGGAAATTTTCGATGGGCATACGCAGAATCGGTCCCTCTAGAAATAGCTCCGCCTAAAGTATTCACCTGAAAAATAAGACCTGGATTTTGCTGCACCCTCCTTACGATCTCTTCAGTCTTCCCCTCTAAATTTTCATACCCCTTATAAAACCCTCCTGAAGCATTATAAAAGGGTAGAGGCTTAGGCCGCCCGTAATAGCGACGTAACGCTTTTGCAATAGGTGTATTTAATGCTCCATTAGAAACTAAGCCTAAATCCTTTAACCTTTTAGCAGCTCTTTGAAACGCTGGACCTGAAGTGCTGTAGCTCGATGTAAGAAGCACCGTCACCTGGCTACCATTCAGCACCATAGCTGAGAATATAGGATCAGGAAGCTCCGCCGCGATGGTAAACCAACTTTCTATTACTTCCACCATCCCTTTTTCACTCAATCCCTTCGTTTTGAAACGCTGAGCACCAAGTTTTTCTGGAGCTTTTTGTGTATCAAATTCCATTGATGTAATCACACCGAAATTTCCATTTCCTCCTCCCCTACATGCCCAAAGCAAGTCCTCGTCATCATCTGAATCTACGATTTCACCCTTTCCATTCACCATTCTCACCCTTCTCAAATGGTCACATGTCAGCCCGTATTGCCGAGCAAATAAACCATACCCTCCACCTAAGGTTAATCCGCCTAGAGCCACCCCAGAGCAAGATCCCGCTGGTAATAGCCTCCCCTCTGAAAGTAATCTATCATACATCTTACCCAGCTTCACCCCAGGCTGAGCAACCAGCTTTTGACTTCCTCTATCATAGTTCATCCCTGTGTATTGAGAAAGATCTACTAGCATTGACCCATCATTAACCGATGACCCAATGAAACAATGTCCCCCCGACTTCACGGAAATCGGTAACTTCAGTTTTATCGCCTTCGCCACAGCGAGCTGCACATCTACTTCGTCCTGACATGCCGCTATCATAGCCGGTTTGCGAGATAAATCAGAATTGAACAGCTGCCTTAGATCTTCAAATTCATCCCCACCTTCATGAAGGAAAAGTGACTCACCTGTCTTACCCCACGAAGAAGTCACCAGTCCAGCACTCGCTAAACCTGTCCACTTCATCATACTCCTTCTACTAAGTCCCGTCTCACGCCTGATCATTGGTATATATACTCGGTTGACCTCCCCCTGTTTTCAACATTCCCAATAAAACTTTCAAACAGGGGCATTCTGCTAGGCAAACATGACGAGATAATAATGCAAACTCAACAAGACGCTGCGATAAGGTAATCCACTATTGTTCCCGACTTAAATGGAGAGAGAGGGAAGTGATTACTTTTTTGGATGAGCGATTTCTAGGCTCTATTTCTGTAGGTGAGTAGACTAGTGAGGCCAAGGAGGCTCAGGATAGCTGTGCTTGCTTCTGGAACGGTAGGGACCATTGAGATGGCATTTGATATCTCATTGGCATATGATCCGGTGTAAGAATAGAGAGATGCGTTTCTAGTTTCTAGGTCACTATTAGGATCAGAATCCGGGGTAGTATCGGGGTCGACAAAGTTACCTGGGACATCGTTGAAGATGGCGTATGCGATACCTTGTAGAATCAGCTCGTTATTTACTGTAGTAGAGAATAGGGGGGAGCCGGAGTCTCCACTCTGTAAGAAAAATTCATGCGTCTCAAATGTATTACTAGTATCACCAGCCTCATTTTGAAATAGGATCAAGTTATCGAAGCCTACAGGCACAGGGTTTTGATTTTCGTCTGCGAGGGTTATACTTTCTGGGCCTGGTGCAGTGAAGGTTGCGGTGCCGCCTTCAATAAATGATTCTACTTGGTTTGTGGAAATTGCTTGGTTGAATACCGTGCCTGCAGATGAGGAGCCGTTGGCGACAGAGAATAGTGTTTGACCCGCCAAGCCTGTCTCAGCGATGGAATCAGCAGGAGTGGTGCCGTAGCTATATCTTGTTAGAGAGCTATCTGCATTGCTGGTGAAGTAACCGAGTCGTAGATCTCCAAAGACGGGGATCAGGCCGCCGACGGTGTAGGAAAATGTTTGGCTAAGATCATTACTCACAAAGGAAATTGCGCTGCCTGGAGTTGGGCTAAAGTGGGCGGCGGTGAGAAAGTAATTGTCGCCAATGAGGGTAGCCCATCGATTTGTCCCCGTAGATGATGTCACCCGCCCAACTCCAGACCAATCGAATCCATTGCCGATGAAATCTGCATGTGCAGTGAACCGATCATTTGTTTCTAAAGAAAAATTGGCAATACTTGCCGCATGGGAAAAGCCCGTGAAGAGTAAAAGACAAGCTAGCGATTTTATCATACGTGATTCTAATAGACTCTTGAGGAAGAATCAAGGTGGAATCAAAAGAGGGTCATAGACCGCCTGGGATCTATACTATTTCAGCGGTAGTGCTGAGGAGCTAGAGGTTTTTGGTATGGTTTATGCTTAAACCATACCGAGCTTCATTCTGCCCTCTTCGGTGATCATGTCTTGACTCCATACGGGATCCCATACGAGGTCGACGTGAGCGTCATCGATACCTTCGACACTCATGATGCGTGCTTGGGCATCTGCTGCGATGACTGGGCCCATGCCGCAGCCTGGGGCGGTGAGTGTCATCTTCATCTGCACGACTTTTTTACCCTCTTCTTCTACGATGATGCAGTCGTAAACGAGGCCGAGGTTAACGATGTCGACAGGGATTTCTGGATCGTAAACGGCTTCGAGTTGTGCCCAGACTTGGTCTTCTAAAGGTGCGTCTTTAAGGACATTGGCGACCTCAGTTTCTTTTTTTTGTTCTTCTGGAGTGATGCCGAGTGCGTCAGCATCTTTAGAGGAAATACGTGCAAGCCCTGCTTGTGTGGCGACCGTGTAGGTGCCTCCAAGTGTTTGTGTGACGACTACTGGGGTGCCCACGGGAAGGACCATGGCGTCTCCACTTGGGATTTGGATAGCGTCGACTTCTCTGGCAAGCATGATTTCTGAGTTCATGGGTAGAGCATGCTTTTGCATCTAGAAATGTCAAGTCGAGCAGTGGTAAAATGTCATGGAAGGGAGGGTCTTGATCGGTGAGGGTGTGTAAACTAGAGAAAAATGGGATTTTCATTTTTTGCTTTGAGGATCTGTGACTATGGTCTGTGAGCAAAGCCAAGGAGGATATAAGTATAGTGAATATAGAGATTATTAATACGGGGAACGAGCTACTGATAGGCACGACATTGAATACGCACGGAGCGTGGATGGGTGGAGAGCTGTTAAAGATCGGGCTGAGAGTCAAAAAGCAGGTGACTGTTTCCGATGGGGATGCGATTGGTGCCGAGCTGGGCAGGGCGCTGACGGAGAATGATGTGCTGATCGTGACGGGGGGACTGGGGCCGACGAGTGACGATCTGACACGGGAAGAGGTGGCAAAGGCGCTGCAGTTAGAATTGATAGAGGATGAATTTGCGACGCGGACGATTAAGGAATTTTTCTCTTCGAGGGGGAAGACGATGGCGGCGTGTAATTTGAAGCAAGCTTTTGCTCCTTGTGGAGCGGATGTGCTGCCGAATGCTAAGGGGACGGCTCCTGGGGTGTATATCCCTCCGAGGTTAGGAAGTTATGAATGTGCAGTGTTTTTACTGCCAGGGCCTCCGTTTGAGCTGAAGCCTATGTTTTTTGAGGAAGTGGTGCCGAGGTTGAAGGCTTTATCCAACGATAGCTTAGAGCTTCCGAAGATGCATGTGATGTCTTTCATTGGCGTGGGTGAGAGTGATTTTCATGAGGTGCTGGATGCGCGTCTTGGAGAGGATCAAGATTTAGAGGTGGGTTACTGCGCTCGACCAAGTGATATTGACCTTAGATTGATTGGTTCAGAAGCGTCTATTAGACGGGCACGTGAGTTGGTCTTAGAAAAATTTGCGACGCAGTGCTATACAGAGGATGGAAGCTCGTTAGAGCAAGTGGTGGTGCGCTTATTGGCAGAAAAAAAACAGATGGTTAGCACGGCGGAGAGCTGTACGGGAGGTGCGATAGCCTCACGTCTGACCGATGTTTCAGGGTCTTCAGCAGTGTTTGCGTATGGTTTCGTTACCTATGCGGATACAGCGAAGTGTGAGCTACTGGGAGTCAGTGAGGGAAGCTTAGCTGAGCATGGAGCGGTGAGTCAGCAGGTGGCTGTGGAGATGGCCGAAGGTGCTTTGGCTCGGAGTGGAGCGACGATTGCCCTTTCGGTGACTGGGATTGCTGGGCCTACGGGTGGGACGGAAGAAAAGCCTGTTGGCACGGTGTGGATGGCGATTGCTCTTAAGGGGAAGGCGACAGAGGTGTGGGTGGAAAACCATTCTCGAGGAAGGGAAATCTTTAAACAGATTGTGAGTCAACGGCTATTGGCCAAGGTTTGGCGTGTGTTGCAATCGATGTAGCATGGTTTTTGGCTTTGCCTGTGCCGTGTGGCCTGGTTATTTTCTGGGAAAGGTCGGATGTGGGTGGAGTCGAACTAGAAATTGACTTCTTTTTTTCTAGCCATATCATATTGGTTAAGCGGTAGCATCATCGATGAGGGATGCATGGGCATCTGGATGCTTTTAGGGGTTAGAATATTTTTTCAGTAGGTTATCAATGCAGCGTCACCATAAACAATCTTGGCCAAGGCTATTGGACTCTTCTAAGGAGACGGCTTGTCATTTTTGTGACACCCTCTTTGAGGTAGAGTTGATTAAGGAAGGTGAAGAAGCGGTTTGTCAGACTTGTGGGCAAAAGTTGTATAGAAACCGTCCTCAGAGCTTGCAGCATGCTATTTCATTTGCGTTGACGGGGATTCTTTTATTCAGCCTGTTGTTATTTTTCCCATTCATGAGGCTTGATGCACAGGGGATTATTATTGAGATGCCAGTGGTGCAGGCAGTGAAGCATATGTTTGATACAGGGGGGTGGTTTATCGCATTATCGGTTGCCCTTTTTGCGATTCTTCTTCCGCTATTCCAGTTGGTTGTGATTCTTTATATTTGTGTTCCTTTGTTTTATGGGAAGACGCTTCCTTATGTGGTGCAGATTACACGGACGCTGCAGACCCTTCAGCCTTGGATTATGATTGAGGTGTTTTTCTTGGCTACGGTGGTGAGTTTGATTAAACTTGTGAAGTTGGCGGATGTGGAGCTGCTTTGTGGATTTTGGTCACTGATTGCCATCATGATATGTATTGCAGGTGCCTTTGCGGCGATTGATCGATTGGAGCTGTGGGATAGGATCGAAGTGGCTCTGCAAAAACGTAATGAATCGTAATATGAGTGGACTTTTACCATCTGCAAAGGAACAGAATAAGGCAGCTTGCCATATATGTGGGAGGGCACAGGATGCGCAAAATGAACGCTGTGAGAGGTGCCATACACCTCTTCACGTCCGTAAGCATGACTCTATACAACGTTGCCTAGCATTCTGTGTAGCAAGTGTCCTAGCGTATATCCCTGCGAATATTTGGCCGATCATGATTGTGCATGAATTTGGGTCTGCTGAGCCGACGACGATATTTGGAGGAGTGATTCAATTTTGGGAGAGTAAGGTCTATAGTGTTTCGATTATTATTTTCACGGCATCTGTCCTTATTCCTGGGCTAAAGTTGGCCTCGCTATGCTGGCTGTGTGCTGTTTCTAAAGGATGGATGAAGACTGAGGGTCAGTTTGCGACGAAAATTTACTGGGTGACAGAGTTAGTGGGCCGGTGGTCGATGTTAGATGTGTTTGTAGTGGCTATTTTAGTAGGCTTGATCCAAGTTGGGAATATTATGTCTATTACGGCTGGACCTGCGGTGATTGCTTTTGCCTTGATGGTTATTTTCACGATGATTGCTGCACATTCTTTTGACCCAAGAGGAATTTGGGACCATATTAGACAGAATGAAAAACAGCCTAGACCTCATTAATTTTTTACGTTTTAATTCTCATTAGTCACACGACCCTTTTTACTACTTTGTTATGCATACAGATAATTCTACAGACGCGCCGCAGGCTGCTCAGCCTAAGGTAAAGAAGAACCGTAGTGTCTCTGTGGTGTGGGTTATTCCGATCCTTGGGATCCTTCTAGGGGTTTGGTTATTATTCCAGCATTTTGAGAATAAGGGGCCGCTGGTGACGATTAATTTTAATGATGCGGAAGGCTTGGTCGCTGGGAAAACAGAGATCCGTTGTAATTCTGTGCTGATTGGAAAGGTCGAAAGTATTGAGCTAGCAAGCGATCTTAGAGCGGTGATTAAGGTTCGGATTGATAAAGATTTCACTCACTTTGTGAGAGAGGATTCTCGCTTTTGGGTAGCTCGCCCACGTATTAGTGGCTCCAGTGTTACAGGTTTAGAGACCTTAATTTCAGGTTCTTATATTGCCTTAGATCCTGGCCAAGAGAAAGGGGCGCGGAAGCGTAGCTTTGAGGGTCTAGAAGAGCCGCCTATCACTCCTAGTTCCGTTCCTGGACTGCGACTTACTTTAACGGCAACAAAGGTAGGATCGATACACGTGGGGTCTAGAATATTTCTTGAGGGAACAGCTATCGGGAAGATCGAACGCTGTCATTTTAACACTGAAAGCTGCGCGACGGAGCTAGGTGTTTTTATTGAAGAAAGGTATACTTCTTTGATAAGCCAGCAGACAAAATTTTGGCGTGATGGAGGCTTCCAATTGAATATCACGACGGAGGGCTTTAAGGTGGATTTACCTTCGTTTGACTCGCTCATTTCAGGCCGGATTAGCATCAGCTCACCGAAAGAGATTTTAGATCCATTGCCTGTAGAAAGTGGGAGTACGTTTGTCTTGTTTGCCAATGAAAAGCAGGCGAGTGGCTCTACTTTTGATTTTGCGGATGAATTTGTTCTTCTTGTGGATCAGTCTGTGCGGGGGTTAAGCCAGAGTGCGCCTGTGGAGTTTCGGGGGCTACGGATAGGACGGGTGAAAGAAATTTCTTATGGACTTTTACCAGACGTGGTTACGGATAAAATACCGATTCTTATTCAGTTAGATAAGATGCTCTTAGCGAAGCACTTTCCCTTAGGTCTTAAAAGTGAAGCTGCTGGTTATTTAGAATTAGCGGCAAAAGGAGGGCTACGTGCCTCACTCAAGTCTAGCTCACTGATCACAGGGCAGCTCATCATTGACCTTGATTACTATCCAGATCTTCCTCTTGAGCCTATTCTAGAAGTAGCTGGTTACAAGGTTCTCCCGACGGTGACTACAGGCTTAGCGAGAATAGAGGACAGTCTTGCTGCTGCACTTGATAAGGTTAATGAACTGCCTGTTGAGTCCTTATTCACGGAGCTTCAAATAGCATCAAAAGAAGGCACAGCTACATTGAGTAAAATTCGTGAGGTCTTAGATGATAAAGATGGGGTTTTATCGGCTACCACGGAAACGATGAAGCAGGCGAAGTTCTCACTGGAGGCACTGCAAGTAATCTTAAAGGATGATAATGTGCGTAAAATTCCTGAGGGAATTATAGAGTCTATAGCGACCTTGAAGAAACTGTTGGATAACAAAGACCTTAATCAAATAGCAGGCGACCTCAGGCTCACTTTAGGTGATGTGAGAGGTGCTGTGAAACCTATTGCTCCTGGTGGGAACATGCACGGAGACTTGCTACGCACAATGGAAGAAATGCGTAGTGCGATCCGAGCGATAGAAAAAACGGTGAAGGTGATTGGGGATAAGCCTAATTCCATCATTTTTGGGAAAGATAAAAGCTCTCGTGAAATCCCTAAAGCCAAGCGATAATGAATCTTACATTTTTATTTTAGTATGCGTATTCCATCTTTTCTTTTAACTGTAGCTACACTGGCTGTAAGTTTCGTATGTGTGTCTTGTGGCAGTGGTAGCGGCTCTAATAAGCACAGTTATTATCTACTTTCTCCTGCTGGCCCTGCGCCAGTGAACCAAGGAGTAGGAATAGGCGTAGGTCCTGTGATTACTGCGAGCTATCTAGACAGATCGTATCTGGTGTTCCAAACCTCTGATAACACTTTAGATGTGAACGAGGATCATGAATGGGCAGGGGATCTTGGCACCGAATTTGCAAGAGTGTTAGGGACTAATCTAGGACGTGAAAAGAACACGGGAAGTATCCAGAGCTATCCATGGGCAAATGAATCTGCACTGGACTATCAGGTCAGTATCAATCTCAAAAGATTCCACGGAACCAATGATGGAAATGCACTGCTGGAGGCATCGTGGAGTATTTATAAACTTCCAAGTTCTCGCCGTATCAGTTCGACCTCCGCGACATTTACGGAGCCACTCAAAGAGGACGGTTTCGAATCTCTCGCGGCAGCACAGTCTAGGCTGATTGAAGCATTAGCTAAGAAGATCTCCGCATCTATTCAATAGAAGTGAGAAAGAGCGCGCTAGCGTGCGTGCTGCTTGGCCTTAGCCTGCTCCATTTTTCCATGGAGAAACCAGACACTCACAGCTAAGGCCACGCCCGCAGCTAGATCAAGGAGGTGATGCTGGCGTAGGGCGATGGCTGACCAGAGGATAGCGACTGTCCAGAAGCCGGCAATAAGACCTGATAGCTTACCTTTCTGCCAGAGTGCTAAGGTGGCAAGGGTGGCTAAGGAAGCGTGAAGAGAAGGGAGGCAGTTTCTAGGTTTTTCCCATTTCACTAGCAACTGGTAGAGGTCCGGAGCCTGATCCGTGGGTAAATGCTCTCTGGAGATACCTGTGGGAAAGAAAAAGAAACAGAGATGAGAAACGAGGCTGACGATGCAGATGGTCTTTAGGAATCTAACAAAAGTAGTGTAGGGGATGCCATAGGCAGCCCACATGAGTAAAAGGTAATAGGAAAAATAAAGGTAAACAGCGTTTAAGAAAACGGGGATACTGCTGTCCAATGATGATTCCTCAAGCCAATACACGGGATAGAGGGAAAACTGCTGAAGTAAAAAATACGGAGCCGCAACCCAGATACCCACAATGAAGCCCACGCTGGTGCGGCGGCTAAATTGCTCTGTCTCTATCTGCTCATTCATAGACTGGATCTAACGGTTCCATTTTTTTACAGCACCAACGATCATCCCAAGCCCGCCGATAGCGAATAGACCTGGGAACCAAATGCTGTATCCAGCTCCCTTGGAATCATGCTGTAGGATAGCATAGCTGTGATCCTCAGGATGCACAAAACAAACTTTCTGACGACCTGCTTGATAGGTTTCTGTTAGCTTGTCCACCTTCTCTATCTTCGTGGTACGCTTGGCTCCTCGGACTTCGAGGCGATTAGAGACGTATTGTTTCCCGTCGATCTCGTAACTGAAGCTTCCCTGCCATTGGTATTCTACATTTCTGTTAGGGATGACTATTTTCACACGTTTTGAAGTGAGGATCTTACAGGGGACTTCTTGCCAGCTACGAGTGCGCTCAGCATTCTTATAACTCAGCCCCATGATCCAGATGAAAAATCCACCCATTGCCACAAGTAAGAGACCGAGAAAGGCGAGGTATAAGTTCCCCGCATTACTTTTCTTCTCTGACGTGGCCGGATGCATGAGAAGGTGAAGAAGGTAGTGGTTTTTTAGCTAGAGGATTCTTCCTCGTCCTCAGGTGGGGCAGTGGGCAGTTCAGCTACCTCATCTAAAAGGTTGACGACATGCACACCTCGCTGGGCAGAGTCATCGATCCTAAAGTCTAACACCGGAGTGGTGCGGATCACCACCCGTTTCGCCGTCTGGCCTTGGATCATTCCACGTCTTTTCCGCAGCTTTTGAATCACATTTTCAGCATCTCCACCCATGACACTGACGAAGACTTTCGCCTCTCGAAGATCCTGGGTAATCGAGACACCGGAGACGGTCACAAGACAGTTAGGAAATTCGAACTCCTTCATGATAACGGTACTAATTTCACGTTTCATCAGTTCATTGATTCTATCCAGACGTTGTGACATCGTTTCTTAGGTGTTTCGTTATAGCTGTTATTAGGGGTGGGAAAACAGCTATAGATGATAGCTGTTTGGCTCGTTCCTTTAAAGAGTTTGTGCGACTTTATCGAGCGTGTAGCACTCAATGATATCGCCCTCTTCGTAGTCATCAAAGTCACCGAGGCGGATACCGCACTCAATCCCGACTTTAACTTCCTGGACTTCATCCTTGAAGCGGCGAAGGGTTGACATTTTTCCATCAAACACAGGCACCTTGCCACGGATGACACGCGCATGAGCTTTACGGTTGATCTTCCCGTCAGTGACGTAACTACCGGCTGCGATGCCTTTGTTCACTTTGAAGACCTGCTTTACTTCTGCGTGGCCGGTAATGGTCTCACGTGTTTCAGGCTCAAGTAGTCCTAACATTGCATCCTTCACCGTATCGATGAGTTCGTAAATGATAGAGTAGAGCTTGATCTCCACGTCTTCTTTCTTAGCCGCGGCTACAGCCTTGCTTTCTACTTTGGTGTTGAAGCCAAAGACGATCGCCTCAGAGGATCTAGCGAGTAAGATATCAGACTCCGTGACAGCACCTGCGGCAGCTGTGATGAAGCGGACATCGACCTTTTCAGATTCAATCTCTTCAATAGCTCCAGTGATAGCTCCTACGGAACCCTGCACGTCTGTCTTTAGAATGATGTTAAGTGTGACTTTCCCGCCGCCCTTGACTAAGGACATGATGTCGGACATACGCTTCCCTCCGCCACCGAGTCTTTCCTGACGGAGCTCACTTTGGCGTTCTTCTGCAAGTTTTTTGGCTTGGCGTTCATTTTCCATGCCCACGAGAGTATCGCCGACATTAGGAAGTTCAGAGAATCCAACGACCTCTACAGGTGTGGATGGTCCTGCGGATTTGATAACCTTACCGTGGTCATCGAGCATGGACTTTACTTTTCCAGCGAAGGGACCGCAGATGAATGCTTTTCCTACCTTAAGTGTGCCTGACTCTACGATCACGGAAGCAGTCGCGCCCTTACCTGGCTGAATACGTGCTTCGATGATGGAAGCTCTTGGGATAGCTTTCGGGTTCGCCTTGAGCTCTAGCACTTCTGCTTGTAAAGCGAGGAGGTCCATCAAGTCATCCATTCCGGCTCCTGTGGAGGCTGAAACCTCTACGGTTTCGATATCTCCACCGAAATCAACAGGAGTTAATTCATGCTCCATCAGCTGTGTTTTGACCCGTGTTGGATCGGCAGCAGGGAGGTCACACTTATTGATAGCGATGATGATCTCTTTACCTGTTTTACGAGCGAGTTGGATGGCTTCTTTTGTTTGTGGCATGATGCCATCGTCCGCCGCAATGACGATCACAATGATATCAGTGACACCTGCTCCACGTGCACGCATCTGAGAGAAGATAGCGTGTCCTGGAGTATCGAGAAATGTAATAGGACGTCCTTGAGAGTCTTCTACAGCATAGGCCCCAATGTGCTGGGTGATGCCTCCTGCTTCGCTAGCTGCAACCTTGGCTTTACGGACATAATCCATGAGAGAGGTCTTCCCGTGGTCAACGTGACCCATGAAGGTGATGATCGGTGCACGGAGCTGGAGCTCTTCCTCAGGCTCTTCTTCAGGAGCTTCTGGTTCTTCAATGACTTCTTCAACCTTATGGACACCTGCTCCCTTCTCACGTTTTTCACGCTCGAAGATAAAGTCATGCTGATTACAGAGTTTTTCTGCGATCTCTGGCTCGATGGCCTGATTAGGTGCGACAAAAATTTGCAGCTTAATGAGATCCGCCATGAGTTGGAATGGCTTTAGCTGCATAGCATCGGCTAAATCACTAACGATGATCGGAGGCTTAATGCTGATGATTTTTCCATCGACCACTTCAGCGGAGTTAGCAGTTTCCTGTGGAGTGCTTTCGTCTGCTGTAATGTTGTCTGATGGGACGTAGTCTGAGTCAGGAGTGGAAGACTTGGTGGAGATAGCGGCGACTTTTTTCTGCGCACTTTTCTTCTTGGTGGAGGAGTTTTTCTTCTTCCCTTCATCTGAGAAAATATCAAGTGCCTCCTTTTTCTTATCGTCTAAGGTTTTTATCTGAGACGCTTCCGCACGCTGCCGTTCACGACGCGACTTTTTCTTGGCTGCACCGCCAAGGAGGTCGAGAGCTTCTTTGTCTTTCTTTTTGTTGTCTTTGTCTTCAGGCATTCGGTAAATGTGTCAGTTGTTTCAGGGTCTTTTTTAAATTCTAGCAGAGGGTAGAGGGGGGTAGAGGTGAGCGTTAGCCCACATTCTCCTTCACTTTATCTAGAATTTTTTGCGCTTCGTCTTCTTCAATCTCTAGCGCTCCTGCGATGTAATCAGCGGGCATTTGGAGCACCATTTCTGGTGTGGTTCCACCTGCACGGAAAAGTTTGTCAGCAGTTTCTTCATCTAGTTCCGCCGCTTCTGCGATGGCTTCTGCCGCGTTATGCAGACGAGCTTCGAACTGCTCTGCAGCACTCTCGTCTTTACGCACCTGCACATCCCAGCCCATGAGGCGTGAGGATAGGCGAGCATTCTGCCCACGTCTGCCGATTGCTTTACTGAGTTCTTCTTCATCGACAGTGAC
>JALZVA010000164.1 GCA_023301335.1 Akkermansiaceae bacterium | reverse complement strand
AATGAACAATTCGCCTTAATTTCCCTCTTAGCAAAGGTCGAAGCTCAAAAACTCGGTATTTTTGTGACCCAAGATGATGCAGAGCAATTCATTCTGAAAACTCTCTTTAATGATGGTGACGGCAATACACACATGAGCCAGTATAAGGAATTTCTCAACTTTATTGACCAGAATATGGGGCTTAAAGAAAGCGAATTCAGAAGCCTCATTGGTGATTACCTGACCATTCAAAAAGTCGCCCAAGTGAAAAACGGCGTCACCGTTCCCTTCCATGTTCTCCTGAAGGCAAATGACATCAGAGGTCAACAAACAATCGACTCTGATATTGTCCAGTTTGACATTTCTACTTTCAAGGGTTCCGCAGAACCTACAGAAGATGAAATCAAAGCCTTCTTCGAAGCAGAAAAAAATGGCGCAAAATACGGACGTAGCCACTTCTACACAGAGCGGAAAGTTAAACTCTCTTACATCCCAGTAAACCTCAAAGCAATCCCAGCCGAGAGTAAAGATAACCTAGCAGATGTTGAAATTGCTAAGATAGAACAAGAACGTGACTACAAAAATTACCGTAAATTTATTAATGACGACACCAATGTAGGTGACGTCGATGCGAAAGCCCTCGCTGAAAAATACAAACTACAATTCATCACTACAGACTTCGTTACTAAAGACGAACTCAATGAGTTCTTTGACAACTTCGAACTACTCGGTGAGTTCAGAAACCGAGGCACACTCTACAACTACCTCCTCAATCCAACGATTCTAAAATCTAATAAGCTTGAAGTTAAAGTCCCTCAGACGCACAAAGCTAGCTTCGTCCACTACTACATCGAGGACCAGCAAGAGCCAGTAATTAAGACCTACGAGCAAGCTAAAGAAACAGCTAAGAAACTCCTCATCAAAGAGCTCGAAGTAGAGAACATGACTGCGGCGGCAAATACAGCTAGAGAAACATTACTTACCGCTCAAAAAGAAAACAAAGACCTCAAAAAAGAAGTCAAGATCCTCGGTGGCAAAGTATTTTCAGAAGCAAAATTTAGTCTACAGACTGACACACTCGGGCTTCAGCACATTTCTTCACTCTTCCAACAAGGTGCAGTCCTCTCTCCTAACTCCGTCTCAGAAGTCGTCACCGACGACAATAGCGCGGCATTCATCACCGTCTATAAGCGCGAAGTAGAGAAGCTTCAGGGTTACAAAGAACTTGAGAAATTAAGCATTCCTCAACGCGATGATTTCCCATTCGCAGAATGGCTTATCCAGCAGTTTGAGCAAACTGAAGAGAAGACATACACCTCAACTACTGAATAATTCACTTCCCCTCTAATTTTTACCACCCGCCTTGGAATCACTCCCTGGCGGGTTTTCTCATCATGACAGAAGAAATCCAAGACCACTTTGACGACGCTAACGGAAACCTTGCCATAGGAGAGCTGGAAGCAGCTATCGTGGACTACCGTAAATGCGTAGAGCTAGATCCAGAATTTTTTGATGGCTGGCAGGCACTTGGACTAGCTCTCATGAAAACCAATCAAAATAAAGAGGCGATTGGTTGTGGGCTCCAAGCTGTCACCCTTAAGCCGAACGACCAGCTTGCCTGGACAGCTCTCTCACAAATGTATGTGCAGGACGAACAGATCGCAGAGGCAGAGCACGCAAAGCAAAATGCCACCATCTTAGGCATCGGCGGGAAGGTTGACAGAAATGCTGACTAATTCCCCAGCCTCAACTCTATTCCTATCCATTCACTCACATCCATAGAAATCTCACCCTATGTCATTCTATATCACCACTGCCATTGACTATACCAATGGAAAACCCCACATCGGACACGCCTACGAAAAAGTCTTAGCTGACGTCCTCGCACGCTACCACCGCCAAAAAGGAGAATGCACCTACTTCCTCACAGGAGTCGATCAACACGGTCAAAAAGTGCAGCAAACTGCAGAAAAAGAAGGCACTCACCCCGCCACCTATGTAAGGCGTGTCACGAAAGGCTTCACCAAAGCCTACGCAGCCCTCGAACTCTCTCATGATGCATGGGCAGAAACCACGCATGAAGAGCATAAAGCTTGTGTCCAAGATATACTTCAAAAACTCTTCGACCAAGACCTCATTTATAAGCAACACTACCAAGGTTTTTACTCCATTCGACAGGAACAATTCCTTACTGATAAGGAACGTGATGAGAATGGAGAATTCGGCCCAGAATGGCAACCCGTAGAAGAGCGGGATGAAGAGAACTATTACTTTAAACTCTCTTCCTTCGTTGGCTGGCTACGCGACTTTGCTGAGAAAAATGAATCCTTCATCATTCCATCTAACAGGAGAAATGAATTCCTCAAGGCGATTGATCATGCAGAAGGGAACGACCTCTGTATCTCCCGCCCGAAAGAGCGCCTACGTTGGGGGATCGAACTTCCATTTGACACTGAGTTCGTAACCTTCGTTTGGTTTGATGCTCTCATTAACTACATCTCTTTTGCTGGCTACAATAAGTCCGCAGACTCTACACTCCCAGACTTTGATAAACTCTGGCCAGCTAATGTCCATGTGATTGGAAAAGACATCATGGTTCCCTCTCACTCGATCTACTGGCCAATCATGCTTCACGCCATGGGCTTCAGTGACGCACAGATCCCCTCCCTACTCGTACACGGCTGGTGGAATATCAAGTCGGCAAGTGGCGACGAAAAAATGTCTAAATCCCTTGGGAATATTGTCGACCCTGTAGAACTTGTGGAAACATTCGGAGTCGATGCCGTGCGTTATTACCTCGTGAGAGACATCAGTATCACACGAGACTCTTCTTTTGACATTGAGCGCCTAGTCGGCACCTTCAACGTCGAACTCGCTAACAATCTCGGCAACCTCTGTAATCGGACTCTAACTATGCTGCGTAAGAACTGCGGAGCAACCCAATCCAGCAGCTACGATGACACCCTCTCCGAGCAGCTACGTGAGAAGTTTGTAAGCACGCTTGCCAGCTACCAACAAGAAATGGATGCCTACAATATCGATGAGGCACTCCGCCACGTCATCGAGTTCCTCACCGAAGCCAATATCTACGCTGAGAAGCAAGCTCCATGGTCACTTGCTAAAGAGGAAGAAAAGAAAGAGCAGCTCATCACAGTTCTCAATCACATGTTAGAAGCCGCAGCCCTCGGTTCTATTCTCCTACAGCCTGTGATCCCACAAGCTATTGAGCGGCTCCACAAGCAACTTAATATAGCAGAACTGCAGTCCGACCTTTCAATCCAGAACCTCAAGTGGGGCATCATCCCAGAAGGACACGAAACAGCTAAACCTAAACCTATCTTCCCAAGACTTACTCTGGAGGATGCTGAGTAAATAACAACTGGTCAAATGCCCACGGATTACGCCGTCCTAATTGTCCACTACCATCTTAATGGCGGGGGCGTAACCCGTATTATCGAGCAACAATGCCAAGCTCTCAAGCAGCTTGGCATCCCCCATCTCGTCCTCTGTGGAGAAAAAAAAATCTCCACAGAAATCCCCCATTTCATTCTCCCCAGCCTTCACTTTTCCACCTCCCACGATACCTCTGTAAAAACGCAGCTTGAGAAAGAGATTAGGCAGATTGCCGACACCCACTTTTCCCAGCCCGTCCTCTTTCACTTTCACAATCATGCTATTGGGCTTAATCCCTATTTCCAAGAGCTCGTCTGGAAGCTATCTCAAGACTACCGCATGACTCTCCATGTGCACGACTTCATCGAAGACGGCAGAAAGGCCAACCTCCCTAACATCTCCCAGCGCGACCACCTCTACCCAAATGCAGAGCACATCCAATATGTGAATATTAATTCACGCGATCTCAATATTCTACAATCCGCGGGTGCCGACTCCATCCTCCTCCCTAACAGTTACAGAGAAGTCCCCCGTGAAGACACCCCATCTACCGATTGGATCTTCTATCCTGTGCAGGCACTTCGCCGTAAAAATATCGGAGAGATTTTACTCCTCTCCCTCGCCACCCCTTCACCCTATCGCTACGCCATTGCTGTCACTCCACCAGAGCAGCAGCAATCCACAGCACGCTGGCAACAACTCGCTACAGAGCTCAAACTAGACATCGCCTTTGACGTCACTGATCAACGCGCACCACACTCGGGAGCAACTCAGCATTTTTGTAGCTGGTATGAACATGCCTGTAAAATTGTCAGCACCTCGATTCAGGAAGGTTTCGGAATGGTCTTCATCGAACCCATTTATTTCCAGACACCCTTCTTTGGAAGAGACCTCCCAGAAATCACTCAGGACATTAAAGAACAAGGTGTCCAGCACCCTCACCTTTACCAATCTATTCACATTGATCTCCCAGGTTTCCCTCAAAAAGACTTCGGCTTTTTCACCGAAGCACAGCAACGGAGCCTCCTCACTACCCTTGCTGCTGACCGATCCCTGCTCAGACATGTGCATCTCCAGTCGAATGGGAGCACCATTCGACTCACTACTTTCCTCCAAACCGTTTTTGCAGAAGACAAGGCTCTCCCTCTTAGCTCCATCGACCCTTGGTCACTCCAGCAGCTAAAGAAAAATCTAAGCTCTCTCTATCACACTCTCAGTCAGCGTAACATCGGCAAAGTCACCTCTCTCCAACATGCATCCATCCAGCAAACATTCCTCCAACAAATCACCAAACCATGGGAAAATGAGTCGTGACTCTTTCTGTTTTTAACACACTATTTCTCATTCTCGCAGGGTTTTAATTTACCCATATACGGTCAGAAATTTTCATTCCTCCTCCTGAGACAACTCTTCTTTCTCATCCCCTCTTTCTCCTCCGTAGTAACTATTAATGAAGCCATATTCTGAGAGACTGTTAGTATAGACTACGTGTTCGGCAGCTTTAGGAAAGACATACTTTGCGTCCTTCAGCCATTTCTTTGCAGAGTTTACCTCTTGCTCCTGAAACTTCAGGATTGCTCCTGAGTAATAGTAAAGGAGGTCATGATTCCACTCTCTTCCTTCTGCGTTAAGGGCTTCAAATTCAGCCTGTAAAGTTTCACTATCCTTTCCTGTCTTTTCTGCTTTCCTTATCTCCCCTAATAAACAAAGTTGACGTTGGAAGTGTGCTAACAAAACAGGTTTTTTGCTACGGTCTCCTTCAAGAATTTTATCCACTATAAGGAACTGAGCCTTAGCTTTTTTATAATCACGAAGAGCAAAATAAAATCCCCCTAATCTATAATTTAAGCTAATATCTAAGGGGTAGAGTTTTAAAGCACGTTTAGTTCTAGCCACTCCTTCCTGGAATATCCGTAGGTGTGAATAGACCCCACCAAATAGAATATTAACTTCCTTTCCTTCTTTAAAAATAACTTCAGCTCTAGTGAGATAGCCGTAAGCTTGAACATGCTCTTTTTCGAGTAATAATTCAGCGGCCTTTTTAAAGGCACGCTCATAGGCAGCCTTATAGGTGATCGGTAAGTTAGAATACTCAATGCGCGACCACTCACGTTTCTCTAGCACCTCCCTAGCCTGCTCTTCTGAGTAACCTAGCTTAGTTTTCATCAACTCTATTTCTTCCGTATTCTCTGCCAAGCTTACCTGGCTACAGATGAAGGTCATGAGGACGCTCGTGACGAGGGCATTTTTAAGCAAAGGCATTTGGGCTGGTTTTAATCTTGGAGAAACTTGATTTTTGCCACTTTAGTTGGATCCTCTCCTCTTGCCATTGCCTCGTGCTGGGCATCTGTGCAGGCCGAGTCAATCGGGGAGTCGGGAGTTTCAGAGGACTTCCCAAAGTACCCTTGCTCGATCATCCAAGTTTCAACTTCCTCACCAGACACATCAGCCAGCATGGTTCCGTTCACCACTACACATGGGCTTAGCGGCTGACCTGACTTCTGCTCCATTTCCCATCGGAACGCAGGGTTTTTAATAATGTCTTTTTCCTCATACGCTAGATCGTATTTTTTCATGATGGCTCTTACGCCCTCGCTCCAGCCGCAAAAAGTTTTCACATAACAGGTGATTTCAGGATTCTCTTTATTCATAATAGGTATGTTTTGTTCTTAGATAGGTATAGACCACTAATCAAATGCTTTCAAATAGAGATTTCAGGCTATTTGACATTTCTTCCATTGAGGAAAATTCTGCATCAGCCTCAGAGAAGTCCAGAATGGAGGTCAAACGGCTAGGCACAGCATACGCCAAGGTTCCAGCAGCCTTAGCTGCCTTAACTCCATTTAGAGAGTCTTCGATGACTAAGCATTCGCCCCCTGCTAGATTAAACCTTCTAGCTCCTTCTTCGTAAAGGTCTGGGGCAGGTTTGATCCGAGGTGCATCCCCTCTACAGACGACTTCTTGAAAATATTGTAATAAATCCAATTTTTCTAACCACATATCCACCCATTTATGGGTAGAGCTCGACACCACTGCAGCAGAGACACCTTGAGACTTCAGCCATTGTAGTAGCCCTACAACCCCCTCTATTGGCTGCACTCCTTCCAGATCCGACTCAATCTCCACCTGGCGGACTGCGTTTTCTTTTTTCCAATCAAAGCTCTTGTCTGTCAATTGTTCTAATAATTTCTCTGGTGACCAAGTCTCAAAATCAGATCCAATGCACTGCACGTAGTCACTCACCTCGAGCATCTGTCCCTCACGCTGGAACAACTTTAGCCAGGATTGATAAATCGGCCATTCTGAATCAATAATAATACCATCGAAGTCAAAGAGCACTGCTTTCATGGCATAGCTTTACCCCTAGAAGCGGAAAAACTCACGATCTTTTTTCTCTTCGTTGTGTTTCACTTGATTTTCAACACATGCTGCTCTATTTGTCCGCACTATGATTACCGAAGATCGCATCCAAGAAGCTCTTAAAACTGTAAACTACCCTGGCTTCTCACGTGACATCGTAGCTTTCGGGCTGGTGAAAGAGATCGAGATTGATGGCAATGACGTGCATGTCAAAATCAGTGTTGCGACTAAAGATGCAAAAGTGCCTGAACAAATTTTTAAAGATTCGCACGCTGCGCTCGAAGCTATCGAGGGATTAGGCACTCCACGTGTGACTGTGGATGTCCAAGACACTGCTGCTGAGCAAAATTTAGGTGGGGGCGATTCTAAAGATAAATCTTCCATCCCTGGGATTAAACACATTATTGCTGTAGGCTCTGGTAAAGGAGGAGTGGGGAAATCTACCGTTTCTTCTAACCTCGCTGTATCTTTGGCTAAACAAGGGTATAAAGTAGGCTTGTGCGACTGCGATCTCTATGGTCCATCCACTGCTATTATGTTTGGCACGGATGAGCAGCCGATGGCGAATGAGAATGATGAAATCATCCCTATCAAGGCGCACGGAGTAAAACTCATGTCGATGGGCTTCCTACTAGATGACAGCTCTCCTGTGATTGTCCGTGGCCCGCTGGCTACTCGTTACACGCAGCAGTTTCTCCGTCAGGTGGAATGGGGCAAGCTTGACTACCTCATTCTCGACCTTCCTCCTGGTACTGGTGACATTCAATTAACAATTGTGCAGAATGTTAAACTTGATGGTGCGGTGATTGTGACCACTCCTCAAGAAGTGGCGCTCATTGATGCGCGTAAAGCGATTAGTATGTTCTCTAAGGTTAATGTCGATATCTTAGGCTTGATTGAAAATATGGCATGGTTCGAGTGCCCTGAGGGGAACCGTTACCCTATCTTTGGAGACGGAGGTGGAGTGAAAGAGGCCGAGAGATTAAAAATCCCTGTTCTTGGGCAAATCCCCATTGATCAGAACACCCGTGAATGTGCTGACAACGGCACCCCGATCAGCCTCATGCCTTCGGCGGAAAGTCCAGTGGCTGAGTCCTTCCATAAGGCTGCAAGTCTACTCGTCGACAAGGTTTCTTCTTAAATGTCTAAGCACCTTCTCTTTCTCTGCTCACAGAATAAACTTCGGAGTCCCACAGCCGAGGCTGTATTCTCTAATTACCCAGGAGTGGAGGTTGACTCGGCAGGATTGAATGACAGTGCAGAAATCCCAGTGACACCTGAACACCTTGATTGGGCAGATCATGTTTTCTTAATGGAGACCAAACAACGCGAGCGGCTCAATAGAAAATTCGGCAATTTTCTCAAGGGAAAGACGATTACAGTTCTTAATATTCCAGATGACTACGCGTATATGGAAGAAGCTTTGGTTCAACTCTTGAAGAAAAAATGCGCCCGTTACTTTTAAAGAAGCGGCAGTTCTCTGATTACTAGATTCATATTTTTTTTGCTTTTTGATTTTTAAAAATATTCGTAAAATTTAATCACTGTGAAGACCATTTTAGCCATTGAAACCTCCGTCTCTAGTGCATCGATTGCCCTAGAGCATAATGGCTCACTCACGCAGTTAGACTTTGAGAGTCAGCGGCAGCAAAACCAGCTGTTATTTGAACCGCTGAAAAAACTTTTGGCTGACTGCTCTTCTATCGACACCATTCTCGTGGGGACAGGTCCTGGGAGCTACAGTGGTGCTCGCATCGCCATTGCTGCTGCCCATGGTTTAGCTACTGTTCACCAAGCTCAGACTGCAGGGGTTTGTTCCTTTTATGCGACTGAGTTAGAAGACCCAGCCAATGCTATTGCAGTGGGAGATGCTCGCAGAGGATCGTATTTCATCTATCCGCTCATTGAGGCAGCACTGGTTCCTTCACCCGAACTGATGTCAGAAGAAGTGTTCAAAGAAAGACTAGACGCACTCACAGATAAGGATCTTTTCACATTTGAGACACAGAATGAGATCCCCTATCCTAATGTCTCGCTGCGTAGGCCTACAGCTTCAGCACTGATTTCTTATTGGAAAAAACTTACCCATCAAGAACAAGTGGAACTGTATCAAATACCTCTGGAACCACTCTATCTAAGAGCTCCTTTCATCACCAAATCAACCAAACCACACCCACTTTTGGGGAAATAATCACATGCATGCGAACAAAAAAATCAAAGGTGGTCTCTTCATCGTTTTTGAAGGGATTGATGGCACGGGAAAATCCTCTCAATGTAAGCTCCTCAACCAAACCTTATCAGAACTAGGCTATGACGTGCACTTAGACAAAGAACCCTCTGATCACAAATATGGGGCTATCCTCCGCCAATCAGCTACCACCGGGAGACTCTCACCAGAGCAAGAACTAGAATACTTCCACCTCGACCGTAAAATGCATGTCGAGGAGCTCATTCAACCCGCAAAAGAGTCAGGTGAGGTAGTGATCCTAGATCGTTATTATTTTTCCACCATGGCTTATCAAGGTCAGAGAGGCTTTAACCCTGAGCAATTACGTGCTCAAAATGAAGCCTTCGCGCCTAAGCCTGATCTGCTCTTTATCCTCGATCTCCCTGTGGAAATTTCACTGGAACGGATCGGTGGGCGAGGTGATGAAGCCAATGCTTTCGAGGGGAAAGAGTCCCTCCAATACTGTAGAGAGATATTTTTAGGCGTATCTGAAGAACCATTTGCCCACGTGATCGATTCACGTCAAACGATT
>JALZVA010000163.1 GCA_023301335.1 Akkermansiaceae bacterium | reverse complement strand
AGAGAGTCTCCAACTGAGAGCTTGCTTCCACTGAGGGTGCCGGTCACGACTGTGCCGACTCCTTTAGGTGAGAACACGCGGTCAACATTGAGGCGGGGCGACTTCCCTTTGATGTCATGTTTAATAGAATCGGCGGCTTCAACAATAGCTGCCTTTAAATCTTCTAAACCTTCTCCTGTGTGTGAGGAAACTGGAACGATCTGTGCGTCGGCAATGGGGGAGGACTCGATTTCTTCTCTGATCAGCTCTTGAACAAATTCAACATCCTCGCACATGTCAATTTTTGTGAGGGCGATGATAACACGTTTGATTCCTAGATAACTCAGGATGTGAAGATGCTCTTCTGATTGGGGCATCCACCCGTCATCTGCGGCGACGACAAAGAGGGCTAGATCTAAGCCCCCGACACCGGATACCATGTTGTTGACGAAGTCTGCGTGCCCCGGGACATCGACGACTCCGATCTGGTGATCAGCGAGCTGGAGGTGGGCAAAGCCTAGCTCGATAGTGACTCCTCGTTTTTGCTCTTCTGGGAGTCTATCAGGATTGATCCCAGTGAGAGCTTTGATGAGTGAGGATTTACCGTGGTCAATATGACCAGCTGTTCCGAGGATGAAGTGCATTTAGTTAACTTATCTTAGATGATATTCTTCCTTTATCAAAATCAAAAGGGGTCATCTCGATAGTGACCTGGTCACCTGAAACGATTTCATTGGCGAGGTGGGCGAGCTTCTTTGGGGTGTGCACCATCACTATTTTTCCATTGGGAAGCGATGCTGTAAAATTGTGGTCACCTCTCTTTTCACTTATGGTAGCAAGGGTTGTGATGGGAACTTCTTTCATAGGTCGGAATACTAAAGGGTAACGAGGTAAATTCAAGCTTGGAGAGAGGAGAAATGAAGTTAGAGGGCTGTTATTAATATAGTGTGTTTTAGGTCTTAAAAAATATCTAAATTGGTGTGACAAATGACTTACTTTCTGCTGTCTTAAGCCGCAGGAAGCATGAGCAAAGATGCCATGCTTTCTTACATATCAATAAAAACTAACTAACATGCACACTATACTTGCAACCAAGCTGGGGTCAATTTCCGGCATAGTCGATCCAATCTTAAACTTCTTTGGGCAGTTTGGGACTCTTGGATCAGTTATCCTCGCTCTAATCGTTTTCTTAGTGCTTAAGAAACTGGCTGGAATTCTAAAATCGCTTCTTCATAAAGCGCTTAGTAAAACAAGCCTTGATGATAAGCTTGCTGCAAAACTTGGATACAAATCAGATGTATCTGGAATGATTTGCACAATTGTTTATCTTATTCTTGTCATTTATGCAGCAGTCATCGCTCTTGATGTAGCTAAACTAGGAAAAGCTAGTGAGCCACTTCAGGGAATGCTCGACAGCATTTTTGGATATGTTCCGCAAATCATTGGAGCAGCTATCCTCCTTTACATCCTTATGTTCCTTGCGAACATCGTTAAGCAGCTTCTTGCTAATGTGCTTGAAGTAGCAAAAGTAGACGAGCGCTTAGGTTCTGCAACAGGAACACCAATTGCTAACTCACTTGTTGCAGCGGCATACGGGTTCCTCATCCTTCTTTTCATCCCAGCAGTACTTGACGTTCTTGCTATCGACGCGATCTCTGAGCCAATCAAAGGTATCGTTTCTCAAGTAACTGGTGCAGTGCCTAAGGTGATTCTTGCAGGTGTGCTTCTTGCAGTAGGTATCATGATTGGTAAAATCGCTTCTGGTGTAGTTTCTAACCTTCTTAAAGGAACTGGTGTTGACCAGGCTCCTACTAAGATCGGTCTTAATGTTCCTACAGAAGGAAAAGCTGCTATCTCATCTATCGTTGGTCTTATTATCCTAGTGAGCATCGTTGTGACTGTGTTCACTTCAGCAGTGAGCGTTCTTAATATTGAGCTTCTTACAAGCCTTTCAGGAATGATCCTTGGTGGATACTACAATGTCCTTCTTGCCGTGCTCGTGTTCGGTGCTGGTTTCGTTGGATCTAAGTTGGCTTACAATGCACTTGTTGAAAAGAACCCATGCCTAGCTAAGATTGCTAGAGCTCTTATCATCACAGTGACAAGTGTTGTTGCACTTTCTCGTGCAGGTATCGCTAGTGAGCTTACAAGCCTTCCTTACCAGGTTGCTATCTACGCAGCTGGTGTAGCATTTGGTATCGGTGGAGCTATCGCTATCGGCCTCGGTGCTAAGACCTATGTTGAGAACTTCCTCAGCAAGCGTGGTTAATCAAATCGTTTCGTAAGAAATATAAAGCTGAGGTCTTCGGGCCTCAGCTTTTTTATTTTTGGGTTGTCTATTATCGGTGGAGCAGTTTAAGATAAAGGAACCATGACAAATCAGGTACCAGCAGTGGAGGTCGTAAACCTCGTGAAAAAATTTAAAAACATTGCGAAGAAACAAGATTTTCTAGCAGTGGATCAAGTTTCTCTAAAGATCATGCCAGGCGAGGTATACGGACTTATCGGGCCAAACGGCTCTGGGAAATCCACCACGATGAAGGCTGTGCTAGGGCTCGTGGAACCTACTGCTGGGGATTGCTACGTATTCGGGCGTAATAGCCTAAAGGTGGATTCTCGTAAGGATATTGGATTCCTTCCTGAAAATCCTTATTTTTACAAGCACCTAACGGGGGAAGAAACTCTGAAATTTTACGGTAAGCTCTGCGGAATGAAGGGAAAAGTATTGAATGAGGCGATCGATAAGATGCTCGACCTCGTGTCACTTCAGCACGCAAGAACACGCAGGCTAGGGGGATACTCTAAGGGAATGCTACAACGAATTGGAATTGCCCAAGCCTTGATTCACGAACCCCGATTAGTTATTTTAGACGAACCAACAGCCGGTGTAGATCCTGTGGGTTCAAGAGAGATCCGTGATATGGTGATGCGCCTACGTGATGAGGGGATTACAATTTTTCTTTGTTCGCACTTACTAGAACAGGTTCAGGAGATATGCGACCGTGTAGGGATTATCTTTAAAGGGAAAATGGAGCGACAAGGGCCGCTGGAGGAGTTGATCGCTATTGAAGATCAGACCCAGGTTATCCTGAAAGATGCGAGCCCTGCTATGCTGGAGGAAATCCGTAGTGTGACGAAAAAGTACGGAGAGGAAAAACTAATCAAGATGGGGAAACCTACCACGACCCTGGAGCGGATGTTTATCGACATCGCACGTGAGAAGGAATAATTATTTTAAAAGAGAAAAATATGTCAAATTCAAATGTAACTGGGTTATTTTCCCCAGAGAGAATGTGGGTCATCGCGACGCATACTTTCACCCAACTTTCTCGGATGAAAGTGTTCTATTTCTTGGTCGTTTTCGCGGTCTTAATGATTGGGGTGAACTTTTTTGAGCTACCTTCTAACAATGCGGGGGCGAACTCTGCTGAGGAGCACCTGAAAATGGTGAAAAATATGAGTTTCGGTGCAATGGAGATTTTCTCCCTCTTGTTTGGTATCTCAGCAACCGCGCTTCTCATCCCTAAGGATGTGGAAGATAGAACGCTCTATACGATTCTTTCCAAGCCTGTTCCAAGGATCGATTATTTGTTTGGTAAACTCTTAGGGGTCCTTCTAATTATTGCTGTGGCAACAATAGTGATGGATATATTACTCTGTTTAGTAGTGTATGTGCGCTCAGAGGGGCTTGAAATGATCGGATTTGAAGGTCTGATCCCTGAAGAGCTAGCGGCGCATAAAGAAGCATTTACGAAGAATGCCATTGGTGCATTTTCTGAAGCTGATTATCTCCGTGAAAGGGATGCTAAATTAGTCGAGTTGAAGGCATTAGGGTTAAATTATAACATGCAGATTGGGGTGCTAGCGGTGTATCTGAAAACGGTGATTATTGCGAGTGTTGCGATGCTGTTATCCACCTTCTCGACCTCGACTCTGTTCACTATTATAATGACTGTGATTATCTGGGCTGTGGGGATGTTCCAAAATGAAGCAAAGCAAGCTGTTACAACGATGTCTGAGTTTCAGGGTTCCTATGCCGCTGTTGTGAAATATGGAATAGCTGTTATTTTCCCTGATTTACACCTCTTCAGTATCACGGATTCAGCTACTCAAGCGAGTGCTAAACCGATCGCTGGAAAGCATATCGCGTCGATGCTGTTACTAACCTTCATGTATACAGGGATCTATTCAGTCTTGTCTTGGTTTGTCTTTAGAAAGAAAGAATTTTAGAGAATATGAAACGTTTTTGTATCAATCTTGTAGTGGTGATGTTGACCCTCGTGGTCATGGGTGTGTTGAAACTCCCATGGGAGATCAAAGTGGAGAAGGAGATGCGGGAGGACAGTTTGCTTCCCCCTAAGATTGATATCGTTGATAAAAATAGTATCGGGCAGGCTGGGTATGCAGCTGCCTTGGGTGGCTTCAGAGATGTGCTAGCTTCTTATTACTACCTGAAGGCACATAATCTGAGCGCATATCGTAATTATTACGAAATGGAGCGACACTTTAGTACTGTGGTAAAGCTACAACCTAGGTCAGAGTATTATTGGTATATGTCAGCTTACTATATCTGGGGAGGAGCGGCGAGTTCGATGAGAGACAACTATGCCTTACCTCCTATTGATAGGTTTAGCCTAAACCGTAAATACGTAAAACGAGGTGAGGAAATTTTGGAAAATGGACTGAAATACAACCCCCAAAGTTATAAAATTGCCATGGATAAGGTTAGGTTAGAGACTGACCACTTCAGGTATCCAGAATACGAAACGGCATTAGTTTCATTGAAAAACATCCTTAAAAATTGCAAGATCAATGTGCATGAGGAGCTTCAATCTTGGGGGCAATATGCGTATACACTGGCAGCTATAGGAGGAAATGAGAAGCTAGCATTAGAGGAAACCAAAGGCTTATTTAAATTTTCTGAACTTGGCCAACGTGTGCCTTCTCAGAGATTAATTCTCTATGTTTTACAAGATGCGCTCATGATGCCTATGGAAAAGAGGATTCCAGAAGAAGAAATTTTCTTTGATATTGCTGAAATTGAAGATTTTTTAGGCATTTATTCCTATAAGGTCCGTGTAGTTAAATCTGATAAAGAGGCAGCAAGAGAGCAGTATGCAGAGCTAAAAGAATTCTTTTTCAGACGTAACTCTAGGGAGACGGATAAGAGTGATGTCATGATAGCAAAATTAGGTTTCTTAGAAGACTATCTGGAAATGCCAGGGGAGCAGCGTATTTCTACCGAAAAACTATACAGAAGCGCTAAACACCAAGCCTATGTGAAAGGAATGATCCTCTACAAGGAGCGGATTGAGCAGGCTGCCTCGAAGGATATAGTGGGTTACGCGTCATCGCTACTTATGAAATTCAATAATGGAACTAGTTCCCAAGCTGAGAGAGATGAGCTGGCTTTGATAAGCCTATACTTTGAAAATCAGACAACTGTGCTGGAGTTCCCAAGTTTGGAGAGGCTTAAGTATTCCAAGTCGATTAAATATAAAATGTTGTATGCTTACTGGAAGGGGCAAAATAATCTTTCACAGAAAATTTTAGCACAAAATATCTCAGGATATAAAATTTTTCCGATGATAAATGTGGTGCGCAAAATTCAAATTTTGGAGGAAGAATTAGACATTCCAGAACACGAAAAAATTCAAGAGGGAGAAGTGTTTACAGGCTTGCCTTACTAACTTCGATTGGGTTGGGAATGAGTTTTTTGTTAGTTTTT
>JALZVA010000162.1 GCA_023301335.1 Akkermansiaceae bacterium | reverse complement strand
CCTACTGTGTCTGTGTGCTCATTCACGTAAGCTGCTTCAGCAGGGCCGACAATAGGGCCGCCGTGTGAAAGCACAAAAATATCTTTACGCACAGAGTGCGCTGCCTCGCAGATTGCCTGAGTAGCCTTCGCTGCCTCTTCCAGCCCGAGTGAAGCATCACTCACTCCGATAGAGCCACCAACTGTGCAGCCTACGTGAGCAATCACGCAATCAGCTCCAGCCTCGGCCATTTTCTTAGCCTCTTCAGGAGTGGCGACGTAGGTGATAGTGAAAATATCCATCTTGTTCGCTAAGCCAACCGTATCGATTTCTTTCTGCACGCCCATGCCCGTTTCTTCGATCGACTGACCAAACTGCCCATCTACAATCGTGTGGGTCGGGAAATTATTGATTCCTGAAAAGCCCATGTCTTTCACCTGCTGTAGCCAGTGCCACATACGACGGCGTGGATCAGAGGCGTGAACCCCGCAAATCACAGGAATTTCTTCCACTACAGGAAGCACCTCATGCTCTCCTATGTCCATGGCGATCGCATTCGCGTCCCCATAGGCCATCATCCCAGCAATCGATCCCGCTCCAGCCATCCGGAAACGTCCAGATGCGTAGATGATGATCATATCCGCTCCTCCTTTTTCAATAAATTTTGCAGAGATTCCTGTCCCTGCTCCGGCTACGATAATCGATTCGTTTCTTGCAAGTGTTTGGTTAAAACGCTCGATAACTTCTCCTCTTGTGTATGGGTTTCCCACCCCTGTCCATGGATTTGGCATATCAGTATAATTAGATCAGTGAAAAGGTAATCAGCCTAACATCCAATTCAATAAAAAAGCATTTACAGGCGTAAAAAAAAACTCTCCTTACCTGCTTAAAAAAATCAGTCCAAGGTAGTGATCGGCTAATTCTTCAGCGACTACTCTTCAAGCTCAGCACCGTCTAGTATGGCACGAGGGATCGCTTCTGGAATGACCTCCTCAGGGGGAACTTCCTCAGCCTCAGGGACGATCTCAATATTAGGCTTCCGTGGAGGTTTCTTTTGCATCTGAATCACTACGCGCCTATTCAGTGCTTGGGCATCTTTATCTCCCTCTTTGATCAGAGGCTCGGACATTCCCTTCCCGACGACTAAAATACGCTTTTTTTCTAATAATAAGGAATTCACTAACCAGCTCTTCACCGCCTGAGCACGTTCTAGAGAGAGTTTTTGGTTATCCTCTTCTGAGCCAACTAAATCGGTATGCCCATTGAGCACGCAGAAGAGTTCAGGGTTCCTATCGATCAGGTAAGCCACTGCCATCAGACTGTCTCGTGCATTGGACTTCAACTCAGCTTTTCCGAACTCAAAGAGCAGGTCAGAACCAATTAGAGCCTTCGCATTTTCTAAGGCATTCCCTGTCATCTCCTTCATTTCTTCAAGTGAACTAAATCCCTCGATTACTCCCTCATCAGCTAAGCCTTCCGCTCCATTTTTTAATAACTTTTCAGTAAATTTATCAGGGTCAAATACATCCGAGACACTCCTCCCGGGGTCCACCTTCACTTCAGCTTTGAGAGGGTTCGTCAGCAAGTCTTCATTCAGACCTAAATCTGGGATATCGATATCGAACTCGGGGCTGTCGACAAGTTTGATTTCCTCATCGAGTAACGCTCCCTTGATGGCGGGATCTTCAATTTTTATATTCTGAAGTATTTCTGTGATTTCAGGGGTTATTTCTACCTCGTCTATCACCTCCTCAAGCTCTGCAATCTTATCTGACACCTCTAAGGTATCTTCTGGAGGTGGAGGAAGTTTATCGAAATCTGGAATTTCTCTCAATTCTTTCGGAGGGAACGAGGTCATTTTCATCTCCACTGGTTCCTCTACTTCTTCAGGAGCACCCTCTAGCATGCGCATAATCACTGGCACCTTCTCCAATGCCATGAAGAGGATGAAATGAAAAATCACGCCCATCACAATCGCCATGAATATCCATAAGCCAAAGTTTTCTGACTTTGGTAATAGGAAGGAAGACGTGTTTCGTGAGTTTCTCCAGCTATAGCCCTGATTTGACATAAATAATGAGGTGCTATAAAATACGCATTTCTTGTAGGTTTTACCAACAAGAAATACTCGAATTTACCTACTCTTTACGAAAGTTCTCCGTGAATCTCTCTTTTCTTCAGAGAGAGTTTCTTCTGGTAGCGTGACTGCACAATGTCCACAAAGATCATCACCACGATCACGAAGTAGAATGTTCCCTTGCCCATTGCGTTCACGTGGTAGCCATTTTTAGTGACCTCCATTTCTTTTCCGTGACTCGTCACTGTTTGAAGCAGTGCTTTCCCGCTCTCATCCACCTCATTCCAGAAAGATAATCCTGCTTTATGCCCACCTTCTGAGAGAAGTAAAATACCTACAACAAAGAGGATAAATAAACCGAGAACCTCATACATTCTGTTTTTTTGTAAAAAGCTAGAGACTCGATCTGCAAGTAGGATCATCATTCCACCACTGGTGATAATCGCTATCACCATCACCCAAGACTGATCCGTCATCTCCTTACTTAGCATGATTGTATCAAAGGAGAACACAAGATTCATGATCACGATCATGGTAATCACGCTAAATATACTTGCAGATTTTTTCTCCTGACCATTATGCAGCTCCTCTAGGCTAATCATGTGCATGACCTCTTTAATTGCTGTATAGAGAATGAATGCTCCACCAAAAATCGTGAGTAAGGCATCAAAGGTGAAATTTCCGTAAATCCATTTTGTGGACACGCCAAACATCGGAGAGGTTAACTTATCGACTAAGGCTAAAATCAGGAACAGCAGCACAATCCGAAGAACGATCGCAATGATGATCCCCCACAGTCTAACCTTCGACTGGCTCTCCTTTGGAGCACGCTTCGACTCAAGCGAGATATAAAGTAAGTTATCAAAGCCGAGAACAGCCTGAAGAAAAATGAGTATCGCTAAGGTTGGAAGATGCTGAATAATTTCCATATCGGCTTCTAAAAAGAGACAGCTTAATATGCAAGACTATATTACACAGCCCATTAGTGGGGATCACCCCAGCTATTCCACCCATTGATTGGCTTCGTTTCGGAATGTTTTTAGTTTTCCTCTACTTTCATCCCAGAGAAAAACGGACCAAAGGTATGAGCGATAGCGCAGTGAGCAATTGGTTCTAAGGAAGAGTTCTTCACGTGCAGAGGGGTATTCCCAGCGAATATTTTTTTTACGCGAGCGAAATTTCTCTCGGTTCACAATAATCCACACGCGTTTATTTTGTGCGAAGATATCTTGTAACTGTGCTAATCGATTGACCACTTCAGCATTTCCATTTCTATCCCGCAGCACCCCGTCTTTATTATAGGTGAAGTCATAGAGGATCGGCACCACAAGGTCGTAATCGACTCTCCCTAGCTCGATCTTTGCAGCGTGTGGGTGTGGCTCAGTGATCATCACCTTATCTTCTTCTCTGAGCTCTTTTCTCACGTAGGCAAGAGCAGAGATTGGGTCTCCTAATATCTTTTCTTGATACGAGTCGATAATCCTCCAAGGAGAGAAGGAGACTATTACTGCAAGAAGAAAAACCGACCCTATATATGGCTGTAATCTTTTGTCTTTTAGGTGCACGGCCACCCAATGACTGGTGATATACATTCCATGGCAAGCGAGTAGAATGAAGATCGGGATAATCGAATACATGTATCTAAAACTCTGTGAGGTGATCACAAAATTAAATGCCAAGATGGAAACTAGTAAGGACAGGTGTAGGACAATCAACTTCCGACTCCCTCTCCGAAACGTATAGATCACGCTGGCTAAGTAGAACACACCCAGCATCAGGTGAAGCCTCCCGTAGCCCACAAAAAGGGAAAACAGATTGCCTAATTCCCAGAAAGTGGGAGCAAGTGTCGCTTCCACATTTGGAGAGACCCCAGTGGCTCTAGTTAAACACTTCACCTTAAATAGAGCCACATCTGCTCCTATCAACACGATTGCAAAAAGGATATACAGCACGGCCTTGAGGTCCCATGAGAATCTCACCCCTTTTCCAAAGAGTAGATACAGCACCCCAAACACTGGGACAAATATAATACTAATCTCTTGAGAAAGCACCGCACAGGCAAACATCAGAATAGCTCCCGCTCTATACCAAATAGACTTCCCATGCACGAAGCCTTGAATAAACAAGTGAAGCATTAGCACCACAAACATCTGTTGCTGTTGGTAAAACCGAGCGATATGCCCACTAAAAATAAGAAAAGGGTGAAGGGTAAAAAGAAGAAGTGCTGCGAAGGCTACATAGCCATTATGCATGTATCGCTTCCCTATCATCCACAGTAGCCACCCCGTCACCACTGCAGAAAAAACGGAATACAGCCGGAGCGACCAAATATGTGGGCCAAAAATCTTTGCCACGATCGCGGCACCGTAATGATAAAGAGGACTGCGACTATACCAAATATCATCTGCGATCTGAGGTTTCCCCGTTTCCGCAATCGCTAAAACTGCCTGAATCGAGGCATACTCATCATCATCAATCGGTTGATGATCTGCCTGCCAGGCGCGTAGTATAAAACAGCTCAGTAATAATACCACGCAGAACCAGCCAGCCGTTTTTTTCGGCAGAGCCGCTTGGCGTAGAGGAAATAGCCATAGAGCTAGCAGCGCAAGTGTAGCTAAAATAACACAACTTAATGAAGGGAATAAGGTCGCTTCCCATAAACGAAAATACAAAATCTCACTTCTCTCTACAAAACTCCATTCAAGCATGTGGTAGAGCCCCACTGTTAGAAGGTATAGAATCAACCACTGCCTCATCATCTGCCCCCCACGCTTAGGGCGAACCCATGCTAACCCTAAAAAGAAACCCACTGCCAATAACAGCCCGACTTTCATCGAAGCACTTTGCGGCCCTCTTCCTTGAAAACTTAATCGTGCGAGATCTCCTTTACTCACCCCTTGTCCATACGTCGCAAGCTCTCCGTTAGAAACAAGCTTCCAGTCTAATGCACTCCATTGCGCCCCTTGCTGCGCTCCGCCAGAGACGGCAAACTTCATCGCCTGACTTCCCTTATAGCCAAGCACTGTTTCATTCTGAAGTCTTATACGAATCTTATTTCCCTCACCTTCGTTAAGAAGCTCACGCAGGTCATAACTATGGTATACAGCAGGAGCACGTTTCCTTAAAATAGTCAGGGGTTTTGTGACCTCAGGCTCTTCAAAAAAACCATACGGATCTGATTCCCTCCCCTTTTCCTCCTCATCTTCAGAAAGGAGAAAACCGCCCGTCATATTAGGTCGCTCATTAGTGCGATTAAGTGTGTTTTCAAATCTCTTAAAATTATTCTCTGTCGGATCCCCATGCCGAGGGTCAAGGAAGCGTTCCCCTCCAAATAATTCCGCAGCGTCCTCCGAGTCGAGTAGTTCGGGAAGTGTGGCCAGCGGTCTTCTGCCCTCCCACTTAACTAGCCATTCATCTCCATTGAGTCCTTTCTTGGACGAAGAACTATCAATTAGAGTATCATTCACCCAGAGCCAGTAAGATCCATGTGTTAGAATATTAAGCGAGCCTGCCACGCCGTTATAAGCGAAGCTCGCTTCAAAGCTTTGCTCTTGTTCCTTTCCATCCGCAATCACCCACCTCTTCGGCGCTTCTAAAGCAAAACTTCCAGGAGGTACTACAGAATGAAA
>JALZVA010000161.1 GCA_023301335.1 Akkermansiaceae bacterium | reverse complement strand
CCACCAGGATTTATCAGGCGTAACTGATCACATACTTGGTACTTAATTTTTTCCGTCCCCACCACTTCTGAATTTTTCCAATATAAAAAACTCATCGCTAAATCTTGATACGTTAGATCCGTACCCATCACTGGTTTTGAAAGCCTTGTGGAGGAAAACTTTGTTGTCTTACCATTATTAATCTCAAACAGCTCTCCCCCCCCTTCCTTTAAACGCATGTGAAACTTCTGCCACACCTTCCCATCGTAGAACTGGAACTGGATATTTTCCTTTCTTAAATAGAGTCTGATTGGGATTTTCTTCCCATCTTTACGCAGATGCCCAGCTAGATCTTGTTGCTGTAATGTCGTGGCATACCGAGCCTTTTCTAAAATTGCCTCAGCCTTTGCATCCGCCAGTGCTGAGCCATTCGCTCCCAGTGCTGTCATAGCTACCAAGCTCCATGTTTTTATTGTCTTCATGCTAGAAAAATAACACTTCATATTCACTAAGACGGCAAGCTGAATTTTTTATTCGGCTTATTTTGATGTGATTTAAATTTAATCCCTCTAAATTCTAAAAAGTTATTCCCATTTTTATCATTTTTTTTGATAAAATCTTGATGAAAACCACGCTCCCTTGTTCACTCTCTCATATCCTTTTAAAAATACCACATGAGCCTTCGCCAACAACTCAACGCTGCCCTAATTGATATCCTTCCTAATAACCCAAAGGAAGCAATTAAAGGTACAGAATTAATCCGACTCGTTAGGATGAAAATTGAAGGGGAATACTCTGACGCCTCTCTGCGTTACCATTTTTCCATCATGTCCTGTGACCCTGCCTCTCCCATTGCTAAGGTGGAAAAAGGTCAGGGCTACTATCGACGCACCGCCCCCGTCCCCGCACTCTCAAGCGCGCAACAGCTCATCTCGATGACTCAAGGGAGACTCGACGAGCTACACGGAAGCCCTACAGATATTGACAACGCCTTAATGCGGATGAAAAAATTCCGTGCCGTCGTGAGTATGTGGTGTGAGACCACTGGCCGCTTTCCCTTTGTATTTCGTGACCCGTTCACAGCAGACTCCCCTATCGGCAACCTCTGGAAATTTCCAGAAATGTCTCTCGTTGATTGGGAGGGTAACCTCGAAGACACGCAGGAGCCATCCGCTCTCGTCACAATGAAGAAACAACTCGGTCTTCCACCTTTTAGAATGCATAATGTTAGGCTTCGGATCACTCCAAGTCACGATGGCTTTAGAGAAGACATTTTCCAGAGTTTAAGTGCTGGGGTCTGGGCTCAAGGCTCTGAACTCTTCTATGCTTCACCCATCGAGGACGAAGCTCTAGCAGAATCCATGCGCCGCCTCCATGCACAGTTTGGAGTTGGGATCATCACCTTTGGACTCTCCTCAGAAATGCTCGATGAGCTTCCCCGCCCAGCCAACATCCTAAACGCACATCCACGAGAGACCGAGGCGCTGATGGAACGACTCGACATCGTTAGAGTCACAGCTCCAAAGACAAAAACACACATCGACTGGCAAGCCATCGAAGCTGTGCGCACGGATTCTTCCGAAGTAGAGACCCTCTTCTCATGGATTAACGAATGTATGAAAGATGGTACCGCTAAACTTTTTTCTGAATCTTAATTTTTTCTAAACTTTAAATAATTTACACACAATGGCAGACGTAGCAATTATCATGGGCAGTAACTCTGACTGGCCCACCATGCGAAAGGCAGCAGAAATGCTTGCAGAGTTCGGAGTCGCATACACCGCTCAAGTGGTCAGTGCTCACCGCACCCCAGATGCAATGTATGACTTTGCAAAAAATGCAGAATCCGAAGGTACCAAAATCATCATCGCTGGAGCAGGTGGCGCAGCACACCTCCCAGGAATGGTCGCAGCCCTTACCACACTTCCCGTGCTAGGTTGCCCTGTGAAATCTTCTGCTCTTAGTGGAAAAGACTCTCTCCTATCGATCGTTCAAATGCCTAAGGGCATCCCCGTACCAACCTTCGCAATCGGTGAAGCAGGTGCGGCTAATGCAGGGCTTTCTGCCATCAGTATTCTAGCTCTAAATGACGCAGAACTTACTCAAAAGCTCAAAGCCTACCGTGCTGGATTGATCCAACAGGTAGAAGCCATGGATCTTCCCGATCAACCTTAATGACTATGGAGACCACACTCAGTCCCGGCAGCACTATTGGTTTTCTAGGAGCTGGGCAACTCGCTCGGATGACGGCTCATGCTGCTCAACGGCTAGGTTATAAAACTCTCTGCTGGTCTGGCGGCGGAGATGCATCCCCTACCTTACAAGTGGCTGGAGAAGTGATCCAGACCGATTTTCACTGTAAGCAAAGCTTAGAGAGAATGCTCACGGAATGTGATGTCATCACAGTGGAGACAGAAAATATCCCAGCAGACCTCTTGGCCGCGTTCACAGGGAAAGGAATTTTACGCCCCCGCTCACAAGCTGTTAGAATTGCCGGTGACCGTCGATTAGAGCGGGAATTTATCGCTTCCGCAGAGCTCGCTCAAACAGATTTTAGGATCGCACGTAACGACCAAGACATCCTCCAAGCCTTCCATGAAATTGGCGACTGTGTGGCAAAGACCGCCCGCGATGGCTATGACGGAAAAGGACAATGGAGAATCCGCTCAGAAGTAGATGTGCAACTCTGTATCCAGCAACGTGGGGACTACGAACTTGTCGTTGAAAAGTTCATCCCCTTTGAACTTGAGCTTTCCATTCTCGTAGCACGCTCAGCGTCAGGAGAGATTAAGGTCTACGACCCTGCTGAAAACATTCACCGCCACCATGTGTTAGACGCCTCAATCGTCCCAGCTAGAGTCAGTTCTGAGATATCGGATAATGCTAAGGAGATTGCTAAAAAACTCGTCGTCGAGCTAGACTACATTGGCATCTTAGCAGTCGAACTATTCATCACTAAGGAAGGTGAGGTGCTCATTAATGAGCTTGCCCCACGTCCCCATAACTCAGGCCACCACACCATAGACGCCTGTGTCACCTCTCAGTTTGATATTCATATAAGAGCTATCTGTAACCTCCCTCTCACCTCTACAACACTCTACCACCCCGTCGTCATGGTGAATCTCATCAGTGACCAATGGTCTGAGGATGTTCAAGGACTTACCCACCCTGATTACGCAAGCTTCGAAAATGCTGTCTGGCACCTCTATGAGAAACAGTGGAAACCAGGTAGGCGCAAACTCGGACATGTTAATTTTATCGAGGAAAACCGCGACCAAGCACTAGAAAAAGCCAATCAATTCCGTGCCATACTCGCCTCTCAAACTAAGCTCCTCACTTCTTCCTCAAACTAATTTCTATATCTCATGTCAGGACAGTTACTCATGTTAGGCGTATCAGGCCTTGAACTCTCAGCACAAGAGATCGAGCTTTTTAAACGCATTCAACCAGGTGGCTATGTTCTGTTTGGTAGAAATTTTGACAGTGGCGAACAGGTGCGCGCACTCACTGACGCTCTCCGTGAACTCACCTATGATGACCCTATCATTGCGGTGGATCAAGAAGGTGGAAGAGTCTCACGCACACGGGAAATTGGAATAGAACCCCCCTCAGCTCAGGATTTACGTGACACGGGCGACTCTAACCTCATGGCAGTCCACGGAGAAATCACTGCTGACATGCTACGTCTGTTAGGGTTTAACCTTTGTCTCTCTCCAGTATTGGACATCTCGTATAACGATGATGCAGACAACGCTCTCCGAGGCAGATGTTGGGGCCGTGACGCTCAAGAGGTCATCCAAAATGCGGGTACCTACAACCGCTACATGCGGAAGCGAAAAGTCAAATCCTGCGCCAAGCACTTTCCCTCATGCGGGCTCGCAAATGTTGACCCTCATCACCTCCTTCCTCATGTTGACAAAGATATCGAAGAGCTCTTTCAGACAGACATCGCGCCTTACTCAGCTCTACTCTCTGAGTTAGATTCCATCATGACTTGTCACGCACACTTCAGTGAAATCGATCCAGATCAACCCGGACTCCCAGGTTCATTCTCTAAAAAACTCGTCACAGGACTTTTACGAGATCGACTCGGCTATAAGGGTCTCGTCATTACAGATGATCTCGATATGGGCGCCATCATGAATAGCTACGGACGTGGACCTGATATTAAAGCAGCTATCGAAGCTGGGAATGACATGGCAATGATCTGTCATCAGACTCTCACCTCTGAAGCCGCTCTCGAAGTGTTAGATACGATCGATTCCTACATTATTGGTGACGCAGAAAAAAGAGTCAAAAAATTCAAAAAAGGGATGAAGCCTCCTACAGGGTTTTCTAACCAAAAGTGGAAAGCTCTCAATGCTGAAGTCATGAAACTCCGCATCGAAGTTTACGGAGAAGAAAAGGCTAAAGCGAAACCAAGTTACGACTGGGAAACCCGCAGTCCAGTCGAAGACTACTAAGTCCCTCTCTTTTATACTATCATGACAATTGCAAGCGCTTCTGATCTGGTCGTCAAGTATGGCCCACACACCGTCTTAGATGGTGCTACTCTAGCTATCCTGAAAGGTGATCGCATTGGTCTCGTCGGTCGTAATGGCTGCGGTAAATCCACCTTTCTTAAAATTGCTGCTGGGGTAGAAGAAGCCGACTCAGGAGAGTTCACCACACGTAGAGATTTAGTCATCGGCTACCTCCCTCAGACATTTGACCTCGATGAATCCAAAAGTGTCATCGATAATGTCCTCGCAGGAGCACAACGTGTGTTAGACCTCATCCAAGCATATGAATCCTGTGCAGCCGACTCTCAGGAAGCCGCTACATTGGTCGAGGCTATTGATCAGAGCGATGGCTGGACGATTGATCAGCAAGCACAATCACTCCTCACTAATCTTCACGCCCCCCCAGCGGATCGCATCGTCTCTAGTTTATCTGGTGGAGAGAAACGCCGCGTTGCCCTCTGCCGCTCTCTCATTGCCAAGCCTCAGTTCCTCATCCTTGATGAGCCGACAAACCACCTCGACACACAGAGCATCGAATGGTTAGAACAGTTTTTGTCAAAATACACAGGCACTTGTATTTTCGTCACGCACGACCGTTACTTCCTCGATCGAATCGCCACTCAAATTGTAGAAATTGCCCAAGGCCAGTGCCAGACTTATAAAGGGAACTACACGGAATATTTACTCGAGCGTGCAGAGCGACAGGAACGTGAAGCCGTCGCTGAGCATAAACGCCAACGGTTCTTAAAAAAGGAACTGGAATGGGTACGTCGCTCACCATCTGCTCGCCGTTCTAAATCTAAAGACAGAATAGACCGTTTCTTTGAAGTGAAAGATCAAGACGCACCAGAAAAAGAACTCGATGTAGATCTCATTATCCCACCCGCTCCAAAACTCGGTAATAAAGTAATTGAAGTAAAAGCCGCCTCAAAAGCTTATGAAGATAAGCTCCTCTTCAGCGAGCTCGACTTTTCCCTCACTGGCGGAGAGTGCATTGGCATCATTGGTAAAAACGGCTTAGGAAAATCCACGTTGCTCAAAGTCATCCTCGGTATGCAAAAGCCTGACGACGGCACAGTCACTATTGGTAATCAAGTTAAGATCAACTACATTGACCAAAACCGCTTAGAACTAGACGATACTAAATCCATCTTTGAGGAAGTAGGAGAAGGACAAGAGTCTGTAAAAATCGGCGAGGAAACCCTCGGACTCCGTGCCTACCTCAAAAGATTCTTATTCACAGACGAGCGCATCAACACACGCATAGATCAACTCAGCGGAGGAGAGCGCTCCAGAGTCTTACTCGCCAAAATTCTCAAACGTGGTGGTAACGTGTTAGTATTAGATGAACCAACTAACGATCTTGATCTCAACACTCTTCGTCTATTAGAAGATGCCATTGATGGTTTCAAAGGCAGCGTCCTTGTCGTCTCACACGATCGCTACTTCCTAAACCGCGTCTGTGACGGCATCCTCTCTTTTGAAGGCAATGGTATCGTCACCTCTCATGTGGGGAATTACGATTACTACTTAGAGAAGCGACAGCAAAACACGGGCTGGCAAGCCCCTCTCACCACTTCAAAGCCCAAGGCCAAAACCAAAACACAAGCTCCTCCAAAGCTTAAATGGGCAGAGGAAAACGAACTCAGCACCATCGAAGAAGACATCTTCCAAGCCGAGGCCAAAGTCGAAGAGCTCAGTGAAGTCTTCAACGCCCCAGATTTTTACGAAAAACACGGCGACAACTGGAAAGACCTAGAGCTAGAACTCAACACAGCCAAGGAGAAAACAAAGCACCTCTACGACCGTTGGGAAGAACTCGAAGCCATCAAAACCGCCTTCGAGGAATACAAGGCTAGCTCTAAGTAGTAAATCTAAGTTACCATACTGCTATCCATTTGACCCACAGAGATACTCAGTTAGAGTGAGCCTATGTCAGATTCTGAACCTACACTCGTTTTATCTCTCACTGTTAATAATGGCAGTGAAGCTCTCGATTTCTATACTAAGGCCTTTGGCGCAGAGGAACTTTACCGGATCACTGCTCCTGACGGGAGTGTGGCACAGGCTGAACTCATGATTGGTAATAGTCAGGTGTATTTATCTGAAGGAGATCCAGCATGGCATGCCAAGGCTTTGGACGAGGGAGAGAACGCTCCCTGCCTTTTTTGCCTATGGGTGGACAACTGTGATGACGCTTTTCAAAAAGCCCTCGCAGCAGGTGCCGAATCTCTCATGGAACCACAAGATCAATTCTGGGGTATGCGTACCGGTATCGTGAAGGATAAGAACGGCTACCGCTGGAACCTCCGCCATACTTTTGAAGAAGTCCCTCTTAAGGAAGTTAAGAGACGCGCTAAAGAGCTGATGGGTGGCTAAAGAGCCACTAAAACTATTTCTCTAAAACTATTTCCCCTACCACTCCAGGTAGGGGCTTGAAGACTCTTGTCAACAAGGGACTACTCCAGAAGAATTAGAATAAAATTGCTATTTTTTAAAAGATTTTATCAAAAAATACAGTTC
>JALZVA010000160.1 GCA_023301335.1 Akkermansiaceae bacterium | reverse complement strand
CAAGGGGTTCGTGTTCTTGTCACAGCTCTAATTCTACAAGTCGTAACAGGAATGGAAATACACACCTGCATCATTATTATTGGTGCTTTTGCCGTCCTCTGGACACTCATGGGAGGGATGCGGACGGTCATTTGGACAGATGTCATTCAATTTGGTATTTTTATTATTGGAGGTATTCTTGCCCTTGCTTGGCTTATCAACGCCGTAGGCTGGGAGTCATTCGTTTCCATTAATTCTGCCGTGACATTGGAAAATGGTGAAACTATTAGCAAATTCAACGCCTTAAATTTAACCTCTCCGTTTGAAGATCCATTAGTTGGTTATACTATTTGGGTTGCAATCTTTGCCATGCCTTTCCAAAATTTAGCTGCTTACGGAACCGACCAGCTCAATGCTCAGCGTATGTTTTGCTGTGCCTCTAAGGAAGACGCTAGAAAAGCAATTATCTGGAGTAGTGTCTCCCAAGTCATCACCCTCCTCATGCTAATGGTCGGAACGGGGCTTTTTGCTTGGTATGCTATTAATAAACCTACAGCTGTCGAAGCTGAATGGTTTGCTAAAGATAATAACTATGTGTTTCCAATTTGGATCGTGACCGAACTTCCTACAGGAATCAAAGGCTTAATTATTGCAGGAGCTTTTGCTGCCGCTGTCTCTAGTCTAGACTCTATCCTCGCAGCTTTATCTCAGACTAGCCTCTCAGCCTACTTTGGCAAAGAGTATCTCGATAAGCATAGTAACGATAAATCCATGGTAACAAAGTCACGTATCTTAGTGCTAGTTTGGGGAGTTCTCTTATCCCTTTTTGCCATTTTTCTAGCTTACTCTAGATCATCTGAAGAAGATAAAGATCTTATTTTTCTAGCATTTAGAATGGTTGCTTATGTGTATGGACCTTTATTGGGAATTCTCATCCTCGCCATTACTCCATGGAGAAAGAAAGCTTCCTTCCATGGCATACTTATTGGAACAATGCTATCTATCGCCCTAGCAGCATGGGCGCTACCAGATATTTACAACCTCCTTGTTTACCTTGATTTTATTACCGTAGATCAGATTAAAGAAATTCAACCTAAGATTGGCTTTTTCTGGCTCTATCCTATCAATGTCCTTGTAACCGTCCTTTGCGGTCTCCTTATTCCAGGTAAAAACACCACTCCTTCTCTAGACGAAACTGATAGTATCGTATCAAAATAAACTCGTTGCCACCAAGAGCGTCTACTACGAGTCAAACTGCTTTGCTTCAATCCATAGCTCTTCCATGCGGAGCTGATGCTCTTCAGCTAGTGGTTTTCCCTCAGCTTTTAGCTGGTCTTCGAGGTAGTTAAACCGTTTTTCAAATTTCTTATTCGTCCGATCCAAGACTTCCTCAGGGTTTAGCTTCAGTTTCCGGGCGAGGTTTATCACTACGAAGAGGAGGTCTCCTAGCTCATTTTTCAATGCCTCAGAGGGTTCCTCACCCTCTTTGTGCTCCTCCAGTTCCTCGGAGAGTTCTCCTAGTTCTTCCTCTATTTTTGTGAGGATCGATTTGGCATTTGGCCAATCAAAGCCGACCTTACTTGCTTTTTTCTGAATCTTTGCGGCTTTAAGGATGGCAGGTAGTCCGTCCCCGACCTTATCGAGGTAATACTTAGGAGCGTTCCCTCCCTTCTCTGCTTTTTTGATCTCATCCCATTGCATCAACACTTCCTTCGAGTTTTTAATCTCACTATCCGCATACACATGGGGGTGCCTTCTCACCAATTTTTCTGAAATCCCTCTTGCCACATCATCGAAGGTAAAATGTCCATTCCCCTCGGCTATTTCACTATGAAAGACAACTTGTAGGAGTACATCGCCTAGTTCCTCTTTCATGTGTTCTATGTCCCCTCTTCGAATCGTATCCACAGTCTCATATGTCTCTTCAATGAGGTTTGTGACGATGCTCTGGTGTGTCTGGTCTGCATCCCACGGGCAGCCTCCGGGGGCACGTAGTCGGTGCATTATTGCACGTAGCCTCTCCATTTGAAGCTGATCTTGGGGGCAGGTAATTTGTTCACTATCGTTCATGATGATTGGGATGCTTTTTCTAATACTTTACGCTCTTGCTCCGTTAGGCTCTGGAATCCTTTATCGGAAATTTTATCGAGAATTTTATCCACCTCAGAGTCGCTCCGGTCAATGGACGTTCTCGGTTTTACCTTAGATTGATAACTCTTCTTTTTTCTCTTCGCTTTGGTTTTCTTTTTATTCCCAGATCCAGAGCTAAGACCCATATAGGGTGAGCGTGTTATCCACCAGCCAGCTATAGCGCCCGTAATAGCTACTAATTGCCAAACCAAGTAGAGGCCCGTATTGCCAGCCTTACTCGAATCTAACACGGTCACCCCCAGCCAAATAACAATGAAAACAAGAATAATATTTTTTATCAAAAAAGGGCGATTAGAGATGAGTAAGCTCACCGACTGATTTCCAAGCACTCTGTAAATCCCAGCCACCACTCCAGCTTTCATCCCCACACCCCCTGAAATAGGCATTAGTCGGCTACCCTCAATGACATTAGCTAAGGATAAGCCCGTCCAGACTATGTACACCGAGCAGATACTCAGAAGTAATAATTTAACAAACTCTTTACGGGGGATCGAGCGCTCCAGCAGAGGTGCTAAGAGAACAAAGAAGATGAGGGTTCCAAAAAGGTCACTCCCACTTCCGTTTACTAAAGGCCCTGTCAATATTCTCCACAGTTCTCCTTCAAGGATCGCTTGCTGTGTGGTGAAAGTGCATAACCCATAGAGATCTATATTCTTTAACAGCAAGTCAGTTAAAAATACAACGAGCATCAACGCCACCGTGCCTACTGAAACAGGTGCTCCTGAGAAAAGGTTTCCACCTTGTTGTTGAACTCTATTCATTTACTTTTGCTCATTCACTAAGGCTTTATCGTTCTCTAAAGTCAACACTTGTCATTTTTTTTGAATATATTCCACATCGTTCTCGTCCTACTTGCGACATGAAAAAATTTATACTCATTATCTTCTTTTTACCGTTCCTCCTCTCATCCTGCCTTTTGCTGGTAGACCAACCTTACCACAGATCGGTGAAGACCTCTCACCGTGTCCATCATCCTGTAAAGTATCACACATCTACTCGTCATTATAAAACTCCCGTCTATAATAATACCCGCTACCCTGCGAAGCCTCACTATACACCTCGAAGAGTGATTCCCAATAATACCCCTAGAAGAACAAGCTCACGCCAAGTGCCTCAACGGAGAGACTCAACCCGCCAGAATAGACCAACTAACACAAGCTCTCCGCGCCGCAGTGAACCCCGCCGAGAGGAAACTAGAGACAGTAGAGGTAATCAACCTTCAGCTAACTCACCACGTTCTAGAATCCAGGAAAGTCTGCGTAACGCCTTCTAGTTTAACTTTTTCACGCACCCTCAGAAGCAATCGCAACACCCCTATAATCAAAATCTAACAAATAACGTAAACCCATATAACAAATGAAAAAATTATTACTTCTATCCGCCATTCTCACCTCATCTTGCTTAGCTGGCAATATTGGGGAGTTCCATACCACAGTCGGTTACATGCCAGATGATACACGTACCTATGGCAGTTTGGCTTTCAACGGGATCTTCGCTAGTACACCTGTGGCTAACCATAAAGTAGGGCTTGAGTTTATCTATTTTGAACGAGAGATTGATGATTTTTTTAATGTCGATTTAGAGTCTCCTATTTTAGCTATCAACTACGAAGCCGAGTTCAAAACCAATAGCAACGTGGATTTCTACCTAGGCGGAGGAGTAGGAGTTCAGTTCCACAGACTCAGTAGTAACCGGGGTAATCTCAGTGATGACGAGGCTGCCTTTGCTCAACTTAAAGCAGGGATAAGGTTTCGCTTATCAGAACACAGTTCGATTAATCTTGGTGTGAGACGCCTCTTTTTTGAAGAGTTTAGCCTCTTAGAGGTGCCTAATCTCGACCCTGACCACCAATGGGGCTTTGAAACTGGGTTTTCATTCCGTTTCTAGGGGCTTGCCTCAGCTAGAGGTGATACTTTTTGATGCCGAATAGTGTGAATAATCCTTGCTCTACCAAAGGCTTCCTCTCAATATCCAGCTGTGGCATACACCGAGGAAGAAGCATTCAATCTCATCCAATCCGCGTTTGAAAAACAGCGGCTTGGACACGCTTTTCTTATCATCGGCGAGGAAGAAGCGGGAACTCATCGCTTAGCTTCTAAAATGGTCGACCTCGTTAATGGAGAACCTGAACAAGAAGCAGGGCTAGACCTCTTTGGCGATGCTACTGTTCAGGTCAATGGTGAGCCCAAACCCATTGATGAGCTTGAAGGAGAGCTCGTTCGTGTGCTCCGCCCAGAAAAGCGCTCACGCATTATTTCAGTGCAGGCCATGCGCCAATTTGAAAAAAGCCTCTACTCCGTCTCTCCAAAAGGAAAATGGAATATTGGCATCATTGAACCAGCAGACAGAATGAACGATCAGTCTGCCAATGCCTTTTTAAAAACATTAGAAGAGCCTCCTAAACAAACACTCCTCATCCTTATTACCCAACAGCCTGAAAGGTTACTTCCTACTATTCTCTCTCGCTGTATCAACATGCACCTGGTGCACACCGGCCCCCGCACGGTTTCTGAGAGCGAGTCCAAACTCCTTCAATCCATCGCTGGGTTCTGTAAAAACGGCTTCGAATCTGATGTTTCAGCCCTGAAAATGAAGTCCATTTTTGCCGGCGTTTTAGCTGAGCGTAAAGCCACTATCAGCAAAGCAAACGAGCAAGCTCTCAAGGATGAGGAAGCCCTCTATGCAAAATCTACCGATGGTAACTGGCTCAAAGACCGCCAAGAGTTTTATAAAGCACAGACTGAAAGCGAGTATTTACTAGAAAGAACGCTACTCATGGACACTCTGATCTCTTGGTTCGGAGATATTGTCAGGCAGAAATCAAAATTTAACTACGTCGAATATACGCAAATCGAAACCCTTACGAAAAAGCTTGCTCAAACAGAAGAGGTTGATTCACTAATCCTGCGGATGGAAGCTCTCGAATCCTTACGTGATTCATTAAATACCAATGCTGACGAAAAGCTCGCTCTAGAAGTAGGCTTCATCAAAGCATTCGGATAAAACACTTACACTATGATTTTTAAAAACCTTTCCCGCTTAAATGAAATCGGGGCAAATTGCTACCTGGTCGATACTGGAACATTTAAAATTGTCCTCGATTCAGGATTACACCCAAAACAAGAAGGCGCTGAGGCTCTCCCAGCTCATGACGAACTCGAGTATGATAGTGTGGATGCGATTATTCTCACTCATTCTCATCTAGATCATACAGGAACTATCCCTGTACTCATGAAGAACCAGCCTCGGGCAAAGCTCTACCTCACTCCACCCACTGCCGCCTTAGCAGATGCTCTTCTACATAATTCGGTCAATGTGATGCAGTCCAAAAGAGAGGAACTAGGCATCCTAGAATACCCTCTATACGGTCACCGTGAGCTTGATACCTTACAAGAACGCTGGGAGCACCTAGACTACAACTGTCGCCTTAAGCTCGCTGATGATGTCCATATCACATTCTATAATGCCGGCCACGTTTTAGGTTCTTGCGGAGTCCTCGTGGAAGCTAATGATCACCGTTTATTCTACACAGGTGATATTCAGTTCACTGATCAGTGCTTAATCAAAGGTGCTGAGTTCCCAACTCAAGGAGTCGATACCTTAGTCGTGGAAACCACGCGAGGAGCTGCCCCAAGACGTGCAGATTACACTCGCCCTCAAGAGGAAGAAGCTTTCTGTGAGGCCATCAAGTCCGCCCTTCAAAAAGGTGGTTCGGTACTCGTTCCTGTTTTTGCCATGGGTAAAACTCAAGAGGTTTTAGCCATGATTCACCGCTTTAAATCCGAAGGGAAACTACCGGAGAAAACTCCTGTCTTCATTGGCGGACTCTCTACCAAGATGACTCTCATCTTCGATGACTTTGGTGATACAATGTACCGAAGTGATGAAGACTTTCACATTATTGAAGACATGGGCTTAAAAATCAGCTCAAAGAAGAAAAAAAGAAAGCCTATCGTCTATCAAAAACAGGCTATTTTTGCCCTATCGAGTGGAATGATGACTGAAAAAACAGTTTCTAATCAATTCGCCCGCACTTTTATCAATAACCCTAAAAACTCGCTCCTCTTTGTCGGCTATGCTGATCCCCTATCCCCTGGCGGTATCCTCAAAGAAGCGGAACAAGGAGATCGTATCACTTTAGACCCTAATGAAAATGATGTCTTGTTTGACTGCACCCGTGAGAATTTTGATTTTTCAGGACATTCGACTCGGGACGAAATATTCGAATATATTGAGAAACTTTCCCCTAAAACTGCATTTCTTGTCCACGGAGACTTAGATGCCAGCCAGTGGTTCTCTGATAAAATTAAGGATACTCTTCCAGCTACAACTCCTATCATTCCGGCTCCTAGGAAAGATTACCCTCTTCAGTAAGATTTAGATATAAAAAAGGGCTTACACTGTTTTTCAAGAAAGTGTAGAGCTCTTCTTATTGCATGTGATATCAACTTGCTTACTTACCTCCGGTATCTCTATTATTTACTATAATGCATAAAAAAAGGCCGTCCAAATGGACGGCCTTTTTAGAGTTAAATTTCTTAAGCTCTATTAAAAAGCATATTCAATACCAGTTAACAATCTTGTGCGGTTATAATCACGAGAATCGATATCTGATGAAGCAAGTGTATGGTTCACAGACCCTGTAAGGGTTAAGTTATGACCAATACTATATCCAAATCCAAGGTTCAGGTTCAATAAAGAAACATCTTCATCTGGTAAGTTTCCAGGAGCTGGGCTCTCTGAGTATTGGTTAAGAATATAGCTAATTCCACCTGACAGGTTGAGTCTGCTATTCACTTGATGTCTTGCTGAAATTCCGAGTTGGAGGTTTTCATTTTCATCATAACTTCCATTTGCAAAAGATGTGTCGAAGTTAGAGAATCCATACTTGGCAAAACCTCTTACACTCGTTCTATCAGAAGCCTGATGTCTCACAGCTAACTCTAAGTATGGAGAAACACCACTATCTCTTCCATCAACATCTAAAAACTGAGCTCCAACCTTCACGACTGCAACTGTGCGAGTACTAAATCTTCTCTCAAGTCCAAGCGCAACAGTGTGTGTCTCTGAACCATTGAGTTCACCTTCGTTATTTTGTCCACCAAAACTGTAATCAAGTGTGGCAATAGAAGTTTCGTTAAGTGTGTAACGTCCCTGGGCATAAACACTCCAGTTTGATCTGTCGTTTCTCTCATTATCACTATCAAATTCCACACCGTTTAGTCTAAAACCTAAAACAATAGCAGTTTTAGGAGACAGTTTGTAGCCGACTGAATTATCTGTAGACCAAGTGAAATACTCATCTAGTGAACGTGTACTAGCGAATCCATTCGCATAGTCTGGCTCAAGCTGGTAACCGACATTGTTACGTGAGCTGAAACGTAGACGCTCACTGACAACGTAAGAATAATTAAATCCAGCATTGATGTTATAATGCTCATTATCCTGTCCATTATCATCTTCAAAGTTATAGTTAACTCCTGCTCTTCCGTAAAACTCGGCGATAGAACGCTCACCCACTCTTACAGTTTTAGCGGTGATATATGCACCGATAGTAGCTGAATCTGTTTCGTCATTTGATTCCGGCGAAATATTGGAATCCCATCCTGCTCTAATTCCAACAGTGTACTGAGTTCTCTTTGACTCTGTAGCTTCGTCATTAGGTGCGATATCAAATAGACCTTGTCCAAAAGATGTTGCTGGTATGAGTGCCAACAGACAAATAATATTTTTATTCATAGTAGTAGTAGTAGTAGTAAAATTCGATTAAGAACAAAAAGCTCAATCGAGCCGCTAAGCTCAATGGCTATACAAAAAATTAGAGAGTAGAAACAGGCTCTTCTTCAGATGCTATAGCTGGACCTCCTGCAACTGCATTAGCTGCTGCTACAGCTCTTAGAAGCGGCCATCCACCTTGCGTTCCAATCGGTGTTCCTGCCACATTATTGCCAAATGCTCCAGTGGGAAAATCGAGTGGGTTTTGAGTTCTGGCTACTTCAGTATTCCTAGGAGCAGCTTTACCACCTTTAGAAAGGTCTGTTCCTTTAGCGTCAGATACACCATCTCCTTGATTTGATGTAAGTTCATAGTAAACCTCAAGTACTTCTTCATGTGCATCAGGAGCTACAGCAAGTGCTGCTGTGTAGATCACACGTGCAGATTCAGGCTTTGCGATAATCGCAGCTCTGACTATCTTCGCCACATCCTTGACGGATGCTTCTGAAGTTATAATCGCCTGCTTAACGATGACGACTACGTCAGCTGATTCATCATTCAGGTAAGTCATCACTGTCTCATGTACATCGCCTGATTTCAGATCAGAAATATAAGTAGCCTTATCAAAATCTGCATGCGCAAAAGAAACTAATGACGCGAAAGCTACTGCTGATGCGATATTTTTTATATTCATAATGGTTATTATTAGAAATTCTAATTGTAAAATTTTCATATCCTATGCAGAGGGTGCGTTCACACAAGAAATAGTCAACTAAATAATGAACGTTTTTATTTATACCTATTTCGAAGCTTCCTGACTCTTCAACAAATCATCAAAAAACAGCCCGCAAGGCTCTATCTTATTGAACATCAAATGTTTTTCACAATGGATTTTTTCTACCAATGCGTCAGGAATATGCACCTCCACATTTCTAAGATGCTTTGTCGGGTGGAGATTAATCACCATCACAATTGCTTCTTTTTCTGTATATCTTACAAATGCATAGAGCCAGTGCCCGCTGCAATTCTCTCCCTCTAATCGTCCAAATTTTTCATTCTCTCTATTGAAATGATTTAATCCATAAACTCTACCCTCTGCGAATACTGGCTTACTAAGAAGTGTGAATAATGCGACGTACCATTCCCTTAAGTTTTTTTGATAGTTATCTAAGCGGCCTCCATCGAATTGATACGCATTCACCCACTTACACAGTTCAGGTAAACTCCAATAATCAAAAATAGTAGATCGTCCGTTATCATCACAGAAGCCCTCAGCTCCCATCGCAGCTTCGGCGACTTCTTGCCCAGAATATAGCATCACGGGGCCTTTCCCTATCCCAAAGAGAATCGCTGAGGCAGCTTTCCCAACACTCGCACCCCAGCCTCCCCAATGCTTTGGGTGTGCCACTCTCACTTCATCATGATTCTCCACGTAGCGTAGCATTCTATCGAGCCTGGATTCATCCATTAATACGGCGTCAATGTCGTTTGCCCATTTTCCAGATTCATAAATACCTTTTACTATATCATAGCTCTCCGCATCATAAACTGCATCAAAACCCGCATCTAGCAACGCCTGTAGCACATTCCCCTGGGTAAGCTTCATCGGGTCAGAATCATACGCTTCTCCAAATATGTAGAGATCCTTATCTCGTTCACGCGCATGTGTAATCATCCATTTCCAGAATGCCATCGGCACCATGTGCGCCATATCACAGCGGAATCCCTGCACACCTAAGCCTTGCCAATAGGCGAACACTTCATTCATCCGATGCCAGGTATCTGGAATTTCCTCAAACACTTCTGGTGCTGCACCCTGGGTGTAATCATGCCCATAGTTTAGTTTTACTGTCTCATACCAATCATTTCTGCTCGGCTGCCATGTGGATGAATTATTCCCTGTCACCCTCCCCTTTCCTCTTTCTGGTAAATACTCTCCGCCAGGCAGCATCAGGTGCTGCTCATCTTCTAGATAAAAAAACTGATTATCTGGTGTAAAAAATACATCCGTTCGATCCTCTTTACCAAAGCTCGTCTCAGGTCTGACATCACTCTCATAGCTTCTCGCTACGTGATTAGGGACAAAATCAATCACTGCCAGCAAGCCTGCCTTTTTAGTCCTCTCCAAGAGCGCTTTGAATTCCTCCAATCGTTTTTCAGCGTTCTCCGCCAGATCCGGGCACACATCGAAGTAATCTTTTATCGCGTAGGGGCTGCCTGCTTTTCCCTTCACCAATAAAGGATCATCCGCAGGACGCTTAGGGTAGGCAGTGCTACTTGCATGCTCGATTACTCCCGTATACCATACATGGGTAAACCCCATTGCTCTGATCGATTCCAATGCTAGATCTGAAATCTCATTGAACTTCCCACACCCATTCTGCTCCATGCTCCCACCCGCAACTCTGCTTTCTACAGTATTGCTAAAGTACCTTACAAATAGCTGGTAGAGTCGGATTTTTGGCATTGCTAAGAAGTAAAGCTCAGGCTTACACTTTGCTCAACTAATAAAATGGAAGCTGTAAAGATTCCTTAACATGACACTTTCTTTTTCCTTTTTTTCTTAAAGTCCGTATTCAAACATTACATAAACGTCTCATCCATTAACCAACACAAATACCACTTATGTCCAATCATCTAGAAAATCTTAGTAAATACACTACCATCGTCGCTGACACAGGAGACTTTGAGTCCATTAAAACCTTCCAGCCACAAGACGCTACTACTAATCCATCTCTCATCCTTAAGGCAGCTTCTCAGCCCGAGTATGCACACCTTGTGGATCAGGCAGTCAAGGACAACAGTGGCCTCGAAAATATCATGGATGGTATCCTGATTAATTTTGGCCTCGAAATCCTCAAGGTCGTTCCAGGCCGTGTTTCCACGGAAGTGGATGCCCGTCTTTCATTTGACACTCAAGGCACTATCGACAAAGCCTGTGAATTGATTAAGCGCTATGAGAGTGCAGGAATCGACCGTAGCCGCGTACTCATCAAAATCGCTTCCACATGGGAAGGGATTAAAGCAGCTGAAGTGCTCGAACAGCAAGGTATCCGCTGTAACCTAACTCTGCTCTTTGCTTTTAGTCAGGCCGTAGCCTGTGCGGAAGCAAAAGTACAACTCATTTCCCCATTCGTAGGAAGAATCTATGACTGGTATAAAAAGGAAAACAATACAGACTACCAAGGTGCGGAAGATCCAGGCGTTCAGTCCGTAAGCAAAATCTATAATTACTATAAGAAATTTGGCTACGCTACAGAAGTGATGGGAGCATCCTTCCGTAACGCTGGACAAATCACTGAGCTTGCCGGTTGTGACCTCCTGACTATCAGCCCAGGTCTTCTTGAAGAGCTCAAGAGCACTGAAGGTTCCCTAGAAAACAAACTCTGTGCTGAGCATGCCCAGTCACTCGATCTCACTCAAATCTCACTTGATGAAAAAGCTTTCCGCTTCGACTTCAATGAGGATGCCATGGCTACAGAGAAAACGGCTCAAGGTATCCGAGGCTTCTGTGCAGACATTGTGAAGCTAGAAGACCTCATCAAAACAAAGGTTTAGGCTGACCTTAAACCTCGTTTTTTCCTCGGCTGGTTGTTTTCAACCAGCCGTTTTTTTATCCTCCAAAACCTAGTGGCCAGAATTGGTTCAGGATCAGAGTCAGGAAAAAGTTTGAAATGATAATTGCTAGTGCCGAGAGCACCATCGCACTAGTCGTGCCTCTCCCAACTCCCACGGCTCCATTCTTCACAGATAGACCTTGGTGACAGGAAATCACTACAATCAACATGCCAAAGGCACATCCCTTGATCAACGCTATATACACATCCTCCATCGCGGTGTGCTTATTCAACTGATCCATCCAGTTACCAAAATTCACATCGAACACCCCCACTCCAAAAAGCGTGGAGAACACGATTCCAAAGAATGCAGCTTCAGCAATCAACAAAGGCATCGAAATAGCAATCGCAATAAAACGGGGTAGCACGAGATAATCCGTTGGGTTAATATTCATCGAGCGGAGTGCATCAATTTGCTCTGTCACTTTCATTGTCCCAATCTCTGCAGCCATCGCAGCCCCGACACGACCACATAGCATCAAGCCCGTAATCACAGGGCCCAGTTCTCTAAACATCGCCACAGATACCATTCCTCCCGCACCCGTCTCCATCTGAAGGTTCGACATCTGGTATAGCGCCTGTGCGGTCAGCACAGAACCTGTAAAACAGCCGGTAACAATCACCACGGGTTGCGATCGATACCCGATTTCGACAATCTGGCGAGCGATTTGGGGAAGTCGCTTTTTGCCAATAATCAGAGCCGCCAGAGTCTCCTGAATCACAAAGTACAGTTCCCCTAAATACGCCAGTAAGTTCAGTACTGAGCGTCCAAGTAAGGTGAATGGATACAGGAGCTGCATTTAATTGCTAATAGAAAAAGATGGAGCTATCGAAAAGTGTGGTTGTAGATCTTCTTGGGCAACCTCTGAAATGTACCGCGCGAATTCTTCATCCTTGGTGAATTTGAGTTCATACAGGCTTTTATCAAATTCAAAGGTGATTAGAAAAGAATCCGTTCTGACAGAGCGTCTTGCCGATAAGAATTTAAATGCATCTCGTTTAACTCCTCTTATCGCTAATCTTATCCCACCCTCTGCTGCAGCCTCTAGTATTTGCTGATCTTCACTGGTCCATGTATTATCCTGAGCTCGTGTAGGTCCCTTCTCAAGTTCAGGAGTAGAGGCACTATCCTTCAGTTTTTCCTTCTCAGCCACTTCATTTTCAGTGAGTTCCCCCTCCTCTACTGGAGTAGAAATAGACGTGATAGCAGATTTAATGGATTTTTGAATATGGGGTAATCCTAAGTACACTGCAGCTCCAATAAAAATGAGACCAATAAGCGAACCCGTCGCCCCTACTTTACTCACAGGATTTTCGGACGGTGCATTCGCCTTCTCTTCCTTTTCTAAATTTTCATCCTCCACAGCCCTTCAATAGCCTCATCCCTCTCTCGCTCAAGCACAAACGCTAGGAAAGTACAAGTGAACGGGAAGATCCCCCCCAGAATCTTCCCGCTCGGTTTGACTAAGAACTAGTAATCCCCCCCAGAATTAGCTAGCTCAATATTGTGTGTCATGTGTCCCGTAGGACACGGTAAGATACTGCTCTAGCTCCTAGGGTTTGTCCAATTGTTTTTTCAAATACTTCATGAAACAATATTCTCGTAACTCGCGAAAAATTTCACGATTCCAAGAAATCACTGAAACTAGTAAAATTAGGTCTACTACCCTCTGAGCACAACTCCTTCAGGCTTCTTCACTTCACCCTTCCAAGTAATCGTATCAAAAATATAATAGTTCTCCTCGAAGGCGATCGTGGAAATATCGATACGATAGAAATACCCACCCACTTCGAGATACACTTCAAAATTCATCGAAAGAGGTAATTGTGAGACATGCTGGAAAATTTTATACCTACAGCCATAATACTTCGCCGTCTTCCATAGTACTCCTTCTCTTTCCGCTCTAGCGCGTACCCCCTTCCAGCTCTCTAAAAGCTCTCCTATTTGCTTATCCCTCGCTTCCACAAACGCAGGGTTCACACTCACTTCTCCACTTTCCTCGACCCCTGCGACAAGGCTAGCCATAGACTCTTTATCCAGCACTAACCCTCTCATCACATCCTCAGACTCTTCATCAATCAAGCTCTCAAGGAATGCTTCAGCCAACGCCTGGGGACTCGAAATATCAAGTGCCTTAGGAGGTAGAGGCCTACACCCGAAGACGCTCAGAAACACTACAAATATTGTCCATTTTACTACTATTCTCACTAATTCCAATTACCATATCTCCAAGCTGTTGCCAAGGTGTATCCACAAAATGATTCGACAAAACACTTCAGATTTTTTAGACCTTTTTAAAATATGTCTAAAAAAGATCTAGAAAAAGAATCACGTTCCTTACTCTCTAAAATGATCTTGTGCCTAGGCTTCAATGTCATCGCATTTCTAGCTACAGGTGCTTACATCCTCACCCAACAGAAGAGGGTCAAGGAATCAGGGATGAAAGAAGTCGATCCTCAATTCTACGCTGCCCAGGTCGAAAGTCTAAAATTAATGGCCATCGGTGGTTTCTTTATAGCTCTCATCCCCGTTGCCTTCTGCATCTATTTAGTGCTGAAAAGAACTCAGGTTCTGAAAGAGTTAAAAGCCTATGATAATGATCTTCTAGCGAATCTAGGTATCAAGTAGTCATAGCGAAACAATTGGAAAGTTAACCTTGGTCTAAAGTTTAAGGCTCTCATATAGGCATTTAAAATTGAATCATTCCCTATATGAGGAGTAGAATTAATTCTTAACTCCGTAAACCTCAACTTCGGCAAGAGACAAATTGATCTCTTCCACATTAAAAACTCTATAATTTTTGTGATCTCTAGATTTATTTATGGAAGCTCGCCAATCACAGATTAACTCTTTCTTTGTATATTTGAATGGTTCTCATTGAAGCTAAAGTTTCTAACCTTACTCGATGCTGAATCATCGGAGGCGAATCAAGTATGAAATCCGTTACCCTAAAATGCTCTATCTCCTCGTTCATCAAAGGGAACCCATAGAATCCCGACATATTCGATATCGATATCTTTTTTGTAAGGCTTAATCATTTCATCCTCTAGCTCTAGTTTTTCTGGGGCGAACTGTTCTTCTAGTTCCCGGATTTCTTCCGCAAGCTCTTGCTCTAGTTCGAAGATTTCTTCTTCTAGTTCTTCCACTTTGCTTTCTGCGAGTCGGACATCTTGCTTTTGCTTCATCGCTCTAGATGCGGATCCTACGGCTGATTTACCACGTGAAAATGTGGTTGAGCTGATTTTTTTTCTCCCAAACAAGGTGCCTAGTAGAGCTCCGACAATAGAGGCGCCAGCTTGCATCTTTGCACTGCTTGCTTCATTTTGTTCCTTGTCTACTTTGGCGACCGCTCGTTGGAGCTGACCTTCTTTGGCATCGATTTTCTTCTCTACCTTTTCTTTTAGTGCTTCGACGGCTTTGTCTCTCTTCTCTCTTGCAGTATGTGCTAGGCGAGCACGGAAGTCTCCCTCGCTCTCTCCTAACTTGGAATACTGCTTTACTAAGGGACTATAGAATACATGCAGTCGTTCTTTTCTATAAATAAAGTCTTCAAACTCATCTTGCACCGCTTTGTAATTCTTTTCATTCATTCCGTAGCCAGGAAGTTCATCGAAGTGTACTTTATCCTCAGGCTTATCTCTAAGTTTTTTCCATTGTTGAGGGAGTTCTATTTCTTTTTCCCATTGGATCCCCCTAGGCTTCATTTCACAGGCACTCACTACGGAGCGTTCGCCATCGATTTTACACTTTGTAGAGTTAAAGAAGACGGTAGCAGCTCTTAGTAGATAAGGTCTGTATTCTACTCCATCGCTCTCCCCCGCTATCGTTAAGAATCTTTCTTCTACCTCATCAGGGACTGCGGGTCTGGTGACGGTTTCTTTCGATTCAGCTTTGGCACTAGGCATGCCCATTGGATTATCTCCCACTGCGGGTTCTTTTTCATCTGCTACAAACTTATCCCGTTTAGGATCCATCAATTCTTTAATCTTCCTTCTTGTTAGAGGGCCACGCAGGTAGCTCATTACCCAGCGTACATGGAACACTACAGGCACATCTTCATGTACGTTATTCATAAGGAATACCCGACTTCCAAGCCCTGCTAGTAATTCCTCCATGCTCTTTCTATCAAAATTTCCGTCTTGTGATGCGGCGGCTCCTTCTAATCCATCTAACACGCGCATCTTATCCCGCTCTGTCTGCAAGCGTCCTAGCCACCACGTCCCAATATTCGAGAGTGCTTTATAGTCCAAATCCACTGGGTTCTGTGTGGCAAGTAAGCACCCAAGCCCAAAGGCACGACCTTGCTTCAGCATGGTCATCATTGGCTTCTTACTCGGTGGGTTTGCCGAAGGAGGAAGGTAACCGTAAATTTCATCCATGTAGAGGAGCGCACGGAGAGAGGTTGTCCCGCCTTGTGATCTCATCCACCCTAGCATCTGATTGAGTAAAATACTCACAAAGAACATGCGCTCTTCATCTCCGAGGTGGGCGATCGAAAAGATGGATATTCTCGCTTTCCCATCTTCTTGATACATCATCTTCTGGATGTCTAGTGGAGGGCCTTCTAACCAGGTTGAAAATCCTGGGGAGGCGAGTAAGGCATTAAACTTCATTGCCAAGCCTTGACGTTTTCTAGGTGAATAATAAGAGTCCACATCCATGATGCCTATCTTCGCAAAGCCTGGCTTCTGGATATGACGGATCAAGCTTTCTAGATTTACGCTCTGCTCTTTTGCCCAGGTGTCATTAAAAATGGCGGCGAGAAGGACGGCCTCTTCACTCTGGATTGGGTCTGCATCTACTCCTACTAAGGAGAGGAGAGAAGACACGGTTGATTCGATGCGCTCTCCTAACAGCTCAGCATCATCCATCACCTCAAACGGCGGAACCTCTAGCGAGCTTAGAATAGAGACAGGGATCCCCGATCTGCTTCCAGGAGTGAATATATTCACATCTACTTTGTCTTTGAATTGCTTTACTCGCTCTGGAGACTGCCCCCAAGATCCGATTCCTTTTTTCCACATCGAGGCGGTATTTTCAGCATGCTCATCTGGGCTTACCCCTTTTTTGAGAGCATCCTCTTCATTGATCCATGGCCTAAAGTCACTTCCTTTAAAATCTGGAAATGTCAGCATTAGGTTAGCGATATCTCCTTTCGGGTCTATCACAATAGCCGGGATATTATCCATGGCGGCCTCTTCTAACAAGCTGATGCAAAGCCCTGTTTTTCCAGAGCCCGTCATCCCTAACACCACACCATGTGTAACGAGGTCTTTCGAATCATATAGAACTAGATCTTCCTGTAGTTCAGATTGCTTAAGATCGTATTCTTTCCCTAAGTAAAATTTTCCTAATTTTTCAAAATCAGCAGATGCATTAGACATGCTCTTTTCTAAAGTATTCAGCTACAGAAAAAAAGAGTAATTCTCAACAGATTTGCTTTACTGAGAGGTGACGTGAACGGGTGGCAAATAATTAACCTGGAGGCCACGTTAGCTTTCTCTCCGCCAAGACGTGCACATGGAGGTGAGGCACTGTTTCTCCGCCATTTGGTCCATTATTGATCACCACGCGGAACCCACCTTCAGCAAAGCCTTGTTGCTTGGCTACCGCTGATGCAGTGAGCAAGAGATGCCCAAGGGTTGCTTGATCCTGTTCTTCCGATTCGGCGAGCCTGACGATTCTTTTTTTAGGTACCACTAATAAATGCACAGGTGCTTGCGGAGCAATGTCTCTAAAACAAATACACAATTCATCCTCATGAAGAATATCGGCAGGAATCTCACGGTCGATTACTTTTTCAAATATAGATTTATCTTCAGACATAAGGTTTGCTTGGCTTGTTAGTTAGAAATAGATGTTGATGCTACGAGCTTGAGAGTGATTTAAAAGGAATGTGAATTCTTCTTCCTTCCGCTTGCCGCTTTGGTGTTTCACCTAGCTCCTGAAGGTAATTTAAAATTTCTTCTTCTAATTTATCACAGCGTTCGTCCCATTCATCCCGGCGGCTTAATATGCAGACAGACCTTCTCACGTCTTCGAAGACAATGGCTGGTGCGCCTTCTTGTTTCACCTCTGTGATCGCTGCCTTAAGGTGTGCAAAAAAGCCCAGTTCGAAATTATCCCCCGCCTGCGTTGCTGCCTCTTCAAGAGATATTGTGACTGGAGGAGACATCCTAGGGAGAGCTTTAGCGATGCGTTCACAACCTATACGCTTAAGCATGAAAACGATGCGTTCCATCAGTTTTTCAACTGGGAGTAAGCGTAAGGGGCACTTATGCTCTAAGTAATGGATAATGGAGCCATAAATGTCCTCAATGAATGGAAAATCAGCACGGCCGGCACGCTGTGCAGCCCTCTCTAATCCATGACGAATCCAATCAGTTTCATAACCGCATACTTGGTAGCGGCCAACTTGAAGAACGGGTAGGTTTCCAGCTATACAAATCATTATTCGTTTCGGTTTTATTCTCTAAAAAGGGCACGCTGCATAGGATCACTATGGGAGCGTGTGTCTAAACTTTGAATTTCTCTGATGAATTCACTCACGTCTTCAAATTTTCGGTACACTGAAACATATCTAACATAGGCTACTGGGTCAATGCTGTGCAGTTTATCCATCACCTTTTTTCCGATCATATCTGAAGGGCATTCCAGGATGTGATCCTTGTGTAATTCTGCTAGAATTTCTTCCACCGCACGGTCTAGTCGATCCATCGACACGGGGCGCTTTTCACACGCTTTTACTAATCCTCGAAAAAGCTTCTCACGGTTGATCGTCTCATGAGTTCCATCACGTTTCATTACTCTCAACTCAGTTCTTTCGATTTGCTCATAGGTGGTATAGCGGTAGTCGCACTTTAGGCACAGCCGCCTACGCCGCGTCGAGGTTCCGTCTTTTGACATTCTCGAATCGATAACCTTATCCTCTAGGGATCCACATTGAATACATCTCATAGCTGGTTGAAAGCTCCTTCACTATCACTCAAAAAAGTGTTCTCTAAAGGATAAAATTTAAGCTCCTACAATGATCTATTAATAGTTAAGGAAGCCTTACTTTAATCAAAAAAAATTATAAAAAAAATGAAACTAAACTCATCTTTCCGCTCTATCTGATTAAAATTATCAGTGTATTGGTAAAAGCTCGGGTTATTCACAATGTTTGGAAAAGTGAACTAAAGTGTATTTATCTAAGATATTTCTACTCTGCCCGTTTTCATAGGTAAGATGAATTATAAAACCAACCCTTTTAACCAAGGTAATGAGGCTCCAAACATAGATGTTTCCTCACTTATTGATGTCTGCTTTCTATTGCTGATTTACTTTATTATCACCTCTACGATTGCAGAGCAAGAATCCGACCTCATGATTCAGCTTCCTACTCCATCGGGTTTCTCCCCAGAGTATATTGAACCAATGCAGTTTCACATCACCAAGGAT
>JALZVA010000159.1 GCA_023301335.1 Akkermansiaceae bacterium | reverse complement strand
ATTAGCTGATGTGACCTCTATAGGATCAGCTAGACTAAGAACGACCTCCTCTTTCTCATGTAGCTTTGAATAATCTATAGTGTTCATTTTTAGCATAACAGTATTAGATCACACTACCCTTCGTGATATCACGATTTAAGCGAGGCGCAGGTTTTAGAAGTGTGAAGATTGGATTGATACTTATTTTATAATGGGTTACGGGTTTTCAGGTCAAGCATATTGAGGTTTCGTTTTGTTTAGGTATACTTTACTATTAAGAAATGGGGAGGATTCAATATCAGGCTGTTTTGATATTGGATGGTTTATGATAGCTAGATTTTAAGAAACATTAAGGATCTAGACAAATGGTACTGGCTTGACCCCAAAAAATTAGACAACTAATTTTTGTATAGTTAAGACCCCAAAATCAAGTAATAACAACTACCTCTTTCACTTAGCGCTTCGACCTCAGAAGGGTAATCAAGGTAAGGCCTAACAACAATCCTGCTAGGACTATTCCATAGGTAGAGGGTCGGCTTAGGACTGCTGCTGGATCTTCGATGGATAAAACGGCGCAGATGGTGATGATGGGGAAGAAGAATGCTGCTAGCCTGTTAAGCTTATTGGCTTCTATGGTGGCGTTATGCGCTTCCTGTGCTTGCTTCATGGAGCTCTGTGCGAGCATGAAGTCTAGTGTGGATTTTGTATCCGTGAGTAATAGCTCAGAGGAGCGTTCTACGTTAATTGCGGAGTCACGTAGAAGAAGGATTTTTCTATTCTCGGGGAAAAGTTGGCGGAGTTCTTGTAGAACGTTTAGCATGTGCCTAGATGCTCTGAGGAGGGGTGTGACCTCATCATGGATCTCATGTAGGAGGTCGGCATTCTCTGATGAGTGGGGTAATTCTAGTCCTTCCTCTAAGCCTTTCACTAGATTTTCATATTCCTTAATATGCTCGATAAGTCCGTTTACTCCTCCGCCATGTGGGGTGGATTTCCACTCGCTATTTTCATTGATCCAGAACAAGGCTGCTTCTCTGTTTCCGCGATCTGCGGCAGAAGGGGCTCTATGAAGGATAATGAGATAGTGTCCTTCTTCAGCCATTATCCGCTGCTTCCCGGGGTCTGCTCCGAGGCGATCTCTAAAGATTTGGGGGATTTGCCATTGCTTAGGGATGAGAGAGGGGTGGGATCTATCTGTTTTCATTTACGCATGTCTTTATAATAGATGGAGGGGTTCATCCAGTTTTTTTTATTATATGAGCCTATCAGGCAGTTAACCTACGTGTGAACATGGATAGGGTTATCCCGTCAGCAGGTTTCACGTCCTAGTGGGGGGGCTATCGCTCTCTTGCTTAGAGAAGTTCGAGGAAAGTGGGTAAAACTTTTCTAAATAAGGAGTTTTTTCCGCCGCGTGATAGCTGGCTAGAGATGAGGGAGACTGGGTCATCTCTATCTGCTGGGCAGTGACGATTTACAATGCTCTCTCCATTGAGGATCACTTGCTGAAGGAGAAGTGGGCGGTCTTCTTCTTTGGAGACACGTAAAATACAGTCTCCCATGTTGATCTCTATTTCACAGAGTGAGCTATAGGCTGCGCTATATTCTGTCGTGATATTTACTTCTCCCCCTTCAGGTTTAAGCATGGTGAAGGCGTCTCCCTTTGTCTCTATCAGGTCTGGGGAGGGCTGGTAGGAAGAGAGGCTGGTGAACCAAGCGAGGAGCTGGAGGGCGCTGGTGCGCGTCCTTTGGCTAGATTTCACATGGATTGCCTGAACTTGGGCTAAGCGCTTCATGACTATGGGCTGGTCGACGAGAGCTGCAAGGGCGATTCTAAATTGATAGGTGCGTGTCCACGCTAGATCTTGGATGATGAGTGTCGGTGACTCTTCCAGTGCGAGGCTGAGTTTTTTAAACTGAGTGACTGGTTCTACCCACTCTCCACTGTCAAAGAGAAGGCGGTTAACACTGGCGTGGAAACTTTCTCTGAAACTTTCTGAAAAATCTCCCTGCCACCAGAGGACTAGAGGAAGATCACTTTCTAAATGAGAAAAGAGCGTATGCCTAACAATACCAGGGGTGTACCCGTCTAATTTAAATGCTACCTGCTCACAGCACACTGCTTTTTTACCTCCTGAGAGATTACAATGGGCAGTGATCCATGCGTGGACGTTTGGCTTTGGGCCATCACGATCGAGATCCATGATGATGGCTCTACAGGCGTGTTCTTGGGTAATTTTCCCTATCGCTTCTGCATTTGCCTTCAGGCTATCACTCCCTTCAGAATAAATGACGAAGTTCATCAGCGATGCTTTGGTGGCCTCGTCATCGATTTCCCAAAGCATTCTTAATTCTTTATCGACCTGCTCGACAGGGACTTTTTTTCCTAGGTAGCTATAATCTTTAGGCATGGTTGGTTACAGTCTCCTCCAGGTGAATCCGTCTTCAGCAATCAAATCGTCAGCCTCTGCTGGGCCCCATGATCCGGCAACAAAATCTGCCATCTCTGGCTGGTCATCTCCATGCCAAGCGTGCTCGATATCATCGACAAATTTCCACGCTTCCTCTACCTCATCTCGGCGGGCAAAGAGGGTGGCGTCTCCAGCCATCGAATCTAACAAAAGTCGTTCATACGCTTCTGGGCTCCCTTTTCCAAAGCTGGAGGAGTATTGGAAATTCATCTTCACTGGCTCTAGGCGTAAGGTGGTGCCTGGGAGCTTAGAAACCATGCGGAGGGAGATCCCTTCGTCTGGTTGGATTCTAATAACGAGTACATTCCCTCCTGGGGTAGATCCTGGGAGAGCATTGAAAAGTACGTTAGGCGCGTCCTTGAAGTGAATGGAAATCTCGGTGGCTTTCTTCGGGAGGCGTTTTCCTACGCGCATGAAGAAAGGTACGCCACTCCAACGCCAAGTGTCGATATGGAGTCTAAGTGCGACATAGGCTTCTGTGTTTGACTCTGGGTCAACGCGATCTTCCTCTCTGTATCCTGGGACTTCATCCCCATTCACGAAACCTTTACTATACTGTGCACGCACAACATTTCTTTTTACCTTTTCAGGGGTGTCGAGCTTCCTCAACGAGCGAATGACTTTCACCTTTTCATCTCTTACCCCGTCTGCTGTGAGATCTGTGGGTGGCTCCATAGCGACTAGGGAGAGTAACTGGAGGAGGTGGTTCTGCACCATGTCACGGAGTGCTCCTGATTTATCATAGTAACCTCCTCTGCCGCCTTCCATTCCGAGGTGTTCTGCACAGGTGATCTGAACTTGGTCAATGTAACGATTGTTCCAGAGGGGTTCAAAAATAGCGTTCGCAAATCTCAGCACCATGATGTTCTGAGCTGTTTCTTTCCCGAGGTAGTGATCAATCCTGTAGGTGTCTTCTTCTGCGAAGGTTTGGTTGACTACTTTATTCAGGTGCTGAGCGGTAGGGAGATCTGTGCCGAAAGGCTTCTCCACGATGACGCGCGACCAATAGCCTTCTTTTGGCTCGCTAAGTCCTACAGCTTTAAGATTTTCAAGGATGTCGTCAAAAAATTCAGGGGCTGAGGCGATGTAAAAGAGGCGATTACCCTTTGCGCCACGCTCGGCATCAATCTTATCGAGTCGCTCGGCAAGGCTTTGGTAGCCTGCTAGGTCATTGAATGTGGACTGGTGATAGTGAATGGATTCTTCAAATTCGTCCCAGATTTCACTATCATGTCCACTTCTAGAGACTTTTTCATTCAGTTCTTTTAAGCCTGAGCGAAATTCTTCATCTGATTTTTCACGACGTGCAAAGCCTAAGATCTTAACTCCTGGTGAGAGTTCTCCGTCCACGGCTAAATTATACATCGCTGGGACAAGCTTACGGTGTGTCAGATCTCCCGTGGCACCAAAAATGACGATGGTACAGCTTTCTGCCTGGGATGGGGAAACGAGGTCTTCTCTAAGTGGATTGCTCATAAGTATAAAATGCTTACTCTAGAAGCTGTAATTTTCAAGGGCTAACATCAAATCAAAAAAACGTCATTCTTCACCCTAGCCAGAGGAAGGTGCAGAAGATGGTAGCCCGCTTTAAACGGCGTTTTAGATGAGTTCTAAATCTCCTGATTCTCCTGCGTCTTTTGGAGCTCTCACGATTCTATCCACGCCATGCTTCGTGAGAATATTCCCGACTGCTCCTCTCCCCTTGATGGCAAGGTCGGAGAAGTGGTACACCCGACTGAGTTGGCGGAGTCTGAGCTGTGGTTTAAGATGGATCACCACGCTGTTCGCGGAGCTTTCTTTTTCAGAATCATGGACGGCAAAGTATAGAACTCTACTTCCTCTTGTTCCTTTAGTGAGTGGATATTCCTTCTCTCGCGTGATTCCGCCCATTTTAAAGCGTTTGGCTAGGATCGGGCCATCACGTCCATCTCGATACACCATGGTGTAAACCTTTTCCTCATCTTTACGGAATAAGGCTAGGTGTAGTGGACGCTTCCCGACGAAGAGCTTGTCTGCGACGCGCATGACCTTCACTGTACCTTCTGGCGTAAAGGTAACGATGTCATCTAGGGTGGAGCACTTACCGACCACCTCGTCCTTACTCAAACTCTTACCAAAGCCGGCGAAGCCTTCCTTGGCGTTGAGGTAGAGGGTTTCATTAGACATCACAACTTGGGTGCGGTCTAACTTTGCGAACTCGCCAAGCTCGGTGCGTCTCTCCCTGCCTTTGCCGAATTTTTTCTTAAGGTTATTGTAATAGCTGATGGTATAACGCGTCAGGTTTTTTAGGTTTTTTTCAACCTCTTCAATTGCACCTTCCAGGCCTTTGATTAACTCATCGGCTTTAAAGCTATCAAACTTCGAGATACGCTTGATTCGGATCTCTGTGAGTCTGACTATATCCTCCTCGGTCACCTTGCGGTATAGCTTTTTGACATGTGGTTTGAGGCCTTTATCGATTGCCGCGATCACGGCTTCCCAAGTTTCACATTCCTCAATGTCGCGATAGATGCGGTTCTCAATGAAAATTTTCTCCAAGGAACTGAAGTGCCATTTTTCTTGGAGCTCCCCAAGCTTGATTTCGAGCTCTTGCTGGATCAGATCCTTCGTGTGGAAAGCTCCGATTTTTAAAATTTCGGAAGCTCCCAAGAACTGAGGCTTGTCGTCAACGATCACGCAGGAATTCGGCGAGATGCTCACTTCACAGTCGGTGAAGGCGTAGAGTGCATCTACTGCGTTCTCAGGGTCTATGTTAGGCGGGAGGTTAATTAAAATTTCGCAGTTTGCGGCGGTGTTATCGACGATATTTGCGATTTTAATTTTTCCTTTTTCATTGGCTGCCACGATGTTGTCCATCAGGCCACCAGTGGTTGTTCCAAAAGGAATCTCAACGATTTTTAACACCTTTTTACTTTCGATCTCGATCTTTGCTCGGACGCGTATTTTACCCCCTCGAACCCCATCCCGATAGTCAGATACATCTGCACTTCCTCCGTGCAGGAAGTCTGGGTAAATCTCTACGGGTTGCTTCCTCAGTGCTGCGATACAGCCGTCGATAAGCTCGATAAAGTTATGGGGTAAAATCTTACAGGCTAGACCTACTGCGATCCCCTCCACGCCTTGTTGGAGCAGGAGTGGGAACTTCATCGGAAGGTTTACAGGCTCTTTATTACGCCCATCGTAACTACTACTCCATTTTGTGGTCTTAGCATTAAACGTGATCTCTTTAGCAAAGGGGGTAAGGCGTGCCTCAATGTAACGTGAGGCTGCGGCACGGTCTCCCGTGAGGGTGTTCCCCCAGTTTCCTTGGGTATCAATCAGGACATCACGCTGCCCTAACCAAACCATCGCATCTCCGATCGAGGCATCTCCATGTGGGTGGTACTTCATGGTGTTTCCCACCACATTGGCTACTTTATTATAACGTCCATCATCCATCTCATTCAAGGAATGAAGAATGCGCCGCTGCACTGGCTTCATCCCGTCTAATACATGGGGAACAGCACGCTCTAGGATCACGTAACTTGCGTAGTCTAAAAAATAGTCTGCATACATGTCACGCAGTGTAACGTCTTTTTCTTTTTCGCTCATGGATGTTTTACTTCGATAAAGGCTGCTGGATTAAATACCGCTTCGTATATTTAGAGAGAGGAATGCTAAGCACTTTCTTTAAGACACTCCAGCACACGTCTCTCTTGAAACACTACTTGGCATTACTTAACCTTTCCTAAGCATTTATGGAAAGAAAATTCACCTAACAAAAATACACTGCTCTGTGATGAACTTTTGAGCTCCCCCTTCTAAGCCTTCGTAAGCACTAATTTTTCCGAGCCTGCCTCGTTCTCCTCCTGCATTAATTCAGGGTAAGAAGCTTCCGCAAGCAGGGTCGTCAACGCTCGGATTTCTGGAGATGTTCCCAAACTTAGAGCTTTCTCTGCAAGCTCTCGGCACTCTGAAATATTCAGCTTTCCTATAGCTTGCTTAATCCGAGGAAGCTGGTGAGCTCCCACTGAAAGTTCATCTACGCCTAAGCCTAGAAGTAGTGGGATGACATCAAGCATCCCCGCCATTTCACCACACACGCCTGTCCAGATACCATTTTTACATCCTGCATCGACGGTCATCTTAATCAATCGAATCACCGCAGGGTGGCAGGGCTTATAGAGATGTGAAACTTCTGGATTTACCCGATCAACGGCGATCGTGTACTGCACGAGATCATTCGTCCCGATGGAGAAAAAGTCCACTTCCTCTGCTATCTTATCCGCTAGCATCGCAGCAGAGGGCACCTCGATCATCACTCCCACAGCTATCTTCTCATCATAGCTCACCCCCCTTTCATCCAGCTCTTTCATGCACTCCTTCAGGATATCTTTTGCAGTTCTCACCTCAGACATTCCTGAAATCAGTGGAAACATCACCCCTATTTTACCATGCGCGCTCGCACGTAGGATCGCGCGGAGCTGATCCTTAAACATATCTACTCTACTAAGTGAGACGCGGATTCCACGCCATCCTAGGAACGGATTCGGCTCTGGGTTAACCAAGGGCTCCGCAGAGAGTTTATCTCCTCCGGCGTCAAGGGTTCGGATAATGGCCAAATGCCCTCCTGCTCCTTCGGCTACCTCCTTATAGGCTTCGTATTGTTGCTGCTCAGAGGGAATTTCTCCCCCGTTTAATAAAAAGAATTCAGTTCTAAAAAGCCCGATTCCCTCAGCACCAGACTCCCGAACCACACCAGTTTCATGGGAAAACTCAATATTTGCAGAAAGAGTCAGCACGTGCCCATCAGCCGTCTGCGTCACCTTCTGCTTCCTAGATTCTGCAAAGTCTTTCGACTCTTGGTCGTAGAATTTAGCTTTCTTTGCCTCGTATTTTTCTAAGGTCTTTGGGCTGGGGTTGATAATGAATTTCCCCGTTTTTCCGTCTAAAATACATGTGTCTAACTGGGTAAGACGCATCACTGCATCTGTCAGCTCCACGATAGCAGGAATGCCTAATGAACGTGCAAGAATAGCGGTATGAGAAGTCACACTTCCCTGCTCAGTGGCAAACCCTAGAACTTTTGAACGATCCATAACCGCCGTATCCGAGGGACTAAGATCATAGGCTACTAAAATATGCTGATGATCCGGGCCACCTTTAGGAATATGTGCATCAGAAAAATTTCTCAACACACGTTGGCAAATATCTGTCAAATCTGACGCACGTTCGCTCAGGTAAGGGTCATTTACCCTGCGCATCGACTCTATATAATTCTGAAAAACAGAGTAGAACACAGCTTCGGCGTTCTGCTGCCGTTTCTCTATTTGCTGTAAGACTTTTTTCGTCAATGAGGTATCCGAAATAATCATCCGGTGTGCTTCAAATATTTGAGCCTCAGAACCTTCTGCAATACTCTGCACTTTATTCTGGAGAGCGTCCAGCTGCTCCAGTGTCTTCTTTAGTGCATTTTCGAACCTTTGCTGTTCGTGAGCAACTTCAGAAGCTGGAGTTTCATAAAGATCTGGTGCGGATAAACCGCGTGCCTCGATGTGCACTTGCCCAATGGCAATCCCAGGAGACACGCCGACCCCCTGTACAATAATCTCGCCAGAATCACTTCCCTCCATAATAAAACGATTAAACGTCTTGAAAATCTCTGGCGATCAAGGCTCCAAGAGCCTCCAACGCTTCATTTTCCTCAGGCCCTTCTGTCGTGATCTTGAGCACTGAGCCGTGACCAGCTGCTAACATCATGAGCCCCATAATGGATTTCCCGTCCACCTCTTCATCATCTTTCTCCACAGTCACCTCCGTATCGAAGCTATTGGCTATCTTTACGAATTGAGCCGCTGGACGGGCGTGGATTCCTAATTTATTAGTAATGGTGTATTCTGAAGAAGGCATGATATTAATAAAGGTAAACTTAGGTGGACGGCTCAGCATACCCATTGATGAGAAGAAGGAAAAGAGATTTTTTTAAATGGTTTTTACAGGAGGTTCTCATTCCTGAGCAAATTCACCTATTTTTAAAGTAAAAATGAGTGCTACCGGCACTGCAGAAAACAGCTCAATCAGGTTCTTTAATAACCCTAACCTACTTATTATTGGCGTAATAAGAATTCCAAAGATTTTCCATACTCCACATAACTATCATAGCATTGTTGCCAGTCAGGTTCTTGGTCAGCTGAAACGTGAAATACAGTCGCTACATGAGGCTCAATAGCAAGAAATCCATCATAACCAGTGGCTTTCAAGTCATCTATTATTTCAGCGACATAACCCTGACCTTTTCCTGGGAAAGTGTATTCTGGCTCCTCTCCTACTTTATTTGGGTTCAGGCAGTCTTTAATATGCACATGGACGATATGCTCCCTCACTCTGCGGTAAAACTCCAAAGTATCTTGCCAATGGAACGATCCATCTGCCTTTGGCTTACTTCGGTCGAGCTGGAAAACTGGATTTCCTGTATCAAAGACAAGCTTCAAATTAGGCACTTCTTCGATAAGGCGTAAGGTGTGCTCGGCTGAGAAGCCTCCCCAGTTCATGCAGTTCTCATGAGCGGTCACTATCCCCGCATCTGTAAAACGCTCGGTGACTTCTCGAAGTCGGCGAAAGCGCTCTCTTTCATTCTGCTCCATCCCCCACTCTTCTTGGGCATATGACATGACACGCACGATTTTTACGTTCAACTTTTGCATCCGTGGGATCGCTCGCTCAATCTCCCCTAAAGTAATCGCGAAATCCGTATCGATAGATTTAGCCCAGTTTCCTATGAGCGAGCCACATTCGGCAATCTTAACTCCAGCGGCATCCAATTCATCAACCGCTTGAGAAAATTCTAGCTCCGAGAGTTCGTGCATATTTTTCCCGTTTATTCCACGTGCTGATATATAATCCCAGCCCAATTCTTTTGTCGCTTTAATTTGAGTGGTTAGATCTCTTGCCGCTTCGTCTGCAAATCCTGTAAGTATCATGGGGTTTTTATTTTAGTGTGATCCATTCTCCATTATGTTGAGCCGATTTATAAATCGCACAAATGACATCAACCGCTTTACGTGCTTCATGAGCATCTACTGAGCATTTTCTTCCTTCTGTTATTGCGCTTACTATTTCTTCAAAATTCTTTTGGTGCCCAGTAAAATTAATCTTGGTTGGGTCGTTGGCTCCTAGAGCTTCTCCACCTTCTGTCTCCATCAGGTGCTTACGCACATAATCATCAGCTGGCGCAGCTTCCTTAAAATCCCATGCTTTAAAATGTTCATCCGCGAGGAATGCACTCCCTTCGCTACCACAAATGTTCACTTCAGCTTTATGACCAGATGCAGAATAACACGCGGTGGAGCCCTGAATCACTCCTCGCGCTCCATTTTCAAATTCTAAAATAGCCACAGCTGTGTCTTCCACTTCAATATTTTCGTGAGCTAAGCACGCCATGCTAGCTGTTAGACGCTTAATTGGCCCTACTATATAAATCAGCTGATCAATAATATGAATGGATTGATTCATCAAGGCTCCTCCTCCATCCAGCGCCCATGTTCCTCTCCATCCAGCTGAATCGTAATACTCCTGCGTGCGGAACCACTTGATAGATGCTTCCACAAGCGAAAGTGTGCCGAATCGATCTTGCTTCACAGCCTCTCTAAGATAGCTCACAGATTTGTTAAACCGGCGATTTAGAATAGCGGATAAAGTTACCTGATGAGCTTCCGAGGCCTCGATCATTTGGTTGATTTTTTCGGGGGTGACTTCTAACGGTTTTTCACAAATCACGTGCTTCCCCGCAGCCATCGCCTCTATTGCTGGCTCCATATGAGTTCCAGATGGAGTTCCGATCGTAACAATTTCTAACTCCGGATCCGCTAGAAACTCCTCTATGCTCTCACATGCTTTAATCCCATACTCTTCTGCAAATGCTTTAGCTCGGTCTGCATTTCTATTGTAGCAAGAATGGAGGGTTCCATTCTCCATCGCCGCTATTGCTTTTGCGTGGAAGTGGGCAATCATGCCGGTCCCTATGATTCCAAATTTCATATCCCTAACTACTTATCAAAAAAGCTCTAATTACTAGCTCTATTATTTTTCACAAAGCCAACAACTCCGACAATTGCTAAAATCCCCAAGCAGATCATCCCAAGCTGGCCAGCTTCTAACGCGGTTCCAAACACACTTTGCTTTTTACCTGAAAGAGCCCAGAATGAAGCAAAGGTTGCTAGACCAAGGCCGATCATTAAGAGCATATTTACCATGATTTTTCTACCTCCTGTAAGGATCGAGTTCCCCAAGGTTTTCTTAGAATTAATAAGTAGAATAAAAATCAAATACGCAATCGGTAAAAGTGTCGTAGCGATCACCGATGCTGGCACTAGCATTGCTGTTTTATTACTCCCACTCCATAGCAGTGGAGCCAACGCAGCGGTGACGGCTGGAATAGCTGC
>JALZVA010000158.1 GCA_023301335.1 Akkermansiaceae bacterium | reverse complement strand
GGGTTTTCATAGAGTCGGTTTTGATAGCTATTTTGAACAAAAGTGTAGCCCGTAAAGCCAGGGTGCCTTTTATAGCTTAAGCCTTGTGCATACTCGATTCCATCATCATTAGCGATTTTTCCGTCTATGATGAGATTTCCGTTAAGGTCGATGGAGACGTTATCACCAGGGATTCCAACACAGCGTTTAACATATGTTGATCCTCCGATTTGGTCGACCAGTTGAATATCAAAAAGTAAATTTCCATCTTTATCTATTTTAGGGTTACCGTGCTCATCTGTGAGGGGGAGGTATTCTCTTTTCTTATGAATTTGCTCTATTCCTCTGGTGTCGAAGACAAAGGTCTCTCCTCTTTGAGGTTTTCTGAAGTGGTAAGAGAATTTATCAGCGATGATGAGGTCCCCAGAATCTACAAAACCTTGGGCGATCACTTCTCCCGTTTTATAAAGACCGTCATCACCTCCTTCTTTTTTTTGGTAGGCATTGATGACTTCTTTAAGTGCGTTGGCTGAGGAGGAAAAGCTTTGAGTGCTGCCGTCAGAGAAGAAGACGGTGGATTTAGTGAAAAATTTAGCGACTTGTTCTTCCTTAATGTCAGTGATTGAGCAGTCACTCTGAGCTATGATACTTAAGTAGGAACGACCATGTGTGGCTACCTGGAGCATGCGTTGTGGGAGAGTGGGCCATATTTCCTTTTCGAGAGCATGCCCATTGATACCATTTAAAGTGGGCTGCATAGATCCAGTGGGGATGCGAAATGGTTTGAGGAGGTAAGTCTGGAATCCCAAAAGAATGACACACATCACAACGATAGATTCGGTGTATTCAGCAATGGCGCTAGGTAGCACATAGGTAGAGAGTGATTTTTTACACTCTTGTTCGAGGTGGGTACATTTCTGTTTTACGATTTTTGGGTCTTTGCCTTTGATCGCTTCCTTGAGCTCTTGCTGGGAGGTACGTATTTTCTCAATGTCAGAAGTATCGAGAAGATCCTTCTTATAATGGATGAATCTATTGACTCCTTTAATGGTTAGAAGAGCGTCTTTTTTCCATTTAGGTTTCCAGAGCATAGTGAGTTGAGGGGCTAAGTTTAGCTAATGACGATACAAGTCGTGGCGAGGGCGGCAATCCCTTCATTACGCCCAACAAAGCCCATTTTTTCATTAGTGGTGGCTTTGATACCGATATCTGCGGGCTGGAGCCCTAGTGAGGCTGCAATGTTCTTTTTCATCGCTTCTGTATGAGGTAGGATTTTGGGCATTTCAGCGATGAGAGAAGAATCAATATTTTGGATAACTCCGTTCTTCTCTGCGGCAAGCTCTCTACACTTTTCGAGAATCTTAAGTGAGCTAATCCCTTCGATGGATGGATCGGAAGGGGGAAAGTAGTAACCAATATCAGGTAAGCCTAGCGCACCTAAGATGGCGTCCGCTATAGCGTGGCAGAGGACATCGGCATCGGAGTGCCCGAGGAGACCCATACTAGATGAAATTTCCACCCCACCAAGGATGCATTTTCTGTCGGAGCAGAACTGATGGACATCGTATCCGATACCTGATTTAATTTTCATGTTTTAAGAGTCTGGAGGTCAATCGTATACAAGTATGAATGTCTAAAGGCTACAAAAAAGCTCATGCAAAATAGAGATCTGCATGAGCTATAGTAAAATTTAAAAAGGGCGGATTATAGAGCTTCGAGCTTTTCTTTAAGCATTTGCTTAGTCACATTCGCTCCGACGATCTGGTCTTTCACTTCACCATCTTTAAAGAATAAAAGGCAAGGGATAGAGCGGACTCCGTATTCTGCTGCGAGGGCTTGATTATCTCCTTCGAGTTCAACTTTCCCTACAACTGCAGTGTCACCGACTTCAGCTGCGAGTTCGTCAATCATTGGGGAAATCATCTTACAAGGACCGCACCATGTGGCCCAGAAGTCCACAAGAACAGGTTTGTCAGATTTTAAAACTTCAGCATCGAATGTGTCTTTAGTGATTTGAATTGCCATAACGAGAATATGAATGAGATTTTTATAAAATCAAGAGCCGTCTAGAATTTTCTAGACGGCTCTGAGATAAATTTAAACGGTAAGTAGTATATTAAAGACTACGTATCGTAATTTTTTACTTAAGATAGCTCATGATCACAATGGCTAATAAGCCACAGCCGACAAGTGTAAGAATAATTGGAAGTACCATAGTTGTAGATATTAGTATTTCTTAACGTAGTCGTTAACTGTCTTTTTCGTTTTGAACTTAGGACTAGGGTTAGAGAGCTCAGACCACTTGCCATCTTTATGTTGGTCAAGCCACTGTTTAGAGTGGATGAGCTGCGCTCCGAGTGCTAGAAGGGCTACTACGAATGCAGCGATAGAAAGAATTTTCATCATTCCTGCACCACGGTCCATTTCTTCTTCCCATTGGTTTTGAAGACTTGGCATTGTAGCACTAACACCCAATGGTGCACCTAGCTGCTGGGTCTGCTGAAGCTCTACAGTAGCTTTTGGAAGAGGCTGGCTGGATGCAGTAGCCAATCCGATAGGTTGTGTCGCTAATGGAACATTACCAGTAGAAATTGGTATTGTTGGAGCTGGAGTCGCAGGTTGAGGAATTCCGGCATTTGCTAATGGAATAGTAGGAGCTGGAGTTGCTATAGGAGCTGGAGTCGTCGCAGGCGTTCCCGCATTTGGTGTAAGAGGAACCGTAGGGCTGCCTTGATTTTTTGGAACAGATGGCGTTGGAGCCATAGGCGCGCCAGAGTTATCTGACTTGAGAGTTACTCTCATAGTCTCCTGACGAAGAGGTACAGCTGCTGTTACATCCGGAAGTTCAGCTTCGCTGCTGACGGTAATTGGTGCAGTTGTATCAATTGCAAGATCTTCTGTTTCTGAAGTTTCTAATGGAGTTGTCGCGACACTAGGTGGCTTTGGTGGAGCTGGAGCTGGTGGGCGTGGAGCTCCTGAAGCTCCTGCTGGTGTAGCCTTTAATGTGACACGCACAGTTTCCTTTCTGAGAGGAACTGCAGAGGTCTTTCTTAGAGGTTTAGTCTTTGGTCCTTTTACTTGGTTGTCGTCAGCCATATGCGAAAATAGTTATGTGTAGTGTGAGTAGGATTACTCTTATAAAAAGTATTTAACAGGGTAATGGCCCAGTCTGTCAAACATACAATGCATAAAAATTGTTATTTTCATAAAATGTTTATTTTTAACAAGTTGCGACCTTGTTTGTATCCCTTTGATGAGTGGGGGGCAAAAATATTTTTAAAAATATTGGCGGGGAATAGCACAAATTTAATAAAATATATGAAGCAAATCAGGACATAGATGCTTTTGGCTCTGGGTTTATAGGGGTGTGCTTTATGCGTATTTACTCGATAAGATTATTTTCTGTATTTAGGGGGCTTGTGAGTAAAGGCAGTGATCGCTCTTTAATGAGTGCTCACTGGACAGCGTTTTAGATTTAGAGTAACTCTTTGGAAACAGTAAAAGCAGATGGCGTTAAATCAGAAAATAAAAAGAATATCTTCGTTAAGTGTCGGAGACTTCATGGAGAAACATGAAGAAGAGTTAAAAATGGTGAGTGTGAATGGGG